>DATKTJ010000054.1:0-158525 GCA_035531235.1 Halothiobacillus sp.
CGCTTGACCAGCAGGGGAATCCGCCCACAGTGATCGAGATGGGCATGGGTGAGCAGCAAAATATCGATGCTGCTCGGATCGAAACCGAAATCTTCGGCATTTTCCTCATCGAGTTCGCGCCCGCCCTGATAGAGACCGCAATCAATCAGAATGCGCAGGCCCTTGGCGTGCAGGAGATGACAGGAACCGGTAACGTCGCGGTTTGCGCCATGGAACGAAAGTTTCATTGTTATTGTGCCTCGTTGTTATTTAGTTGTGTGTCTCGTCTTGACCATCCGAATCGCCATTGAACAGGGAGCTGCCGTTGGCCTTGTGCCAGGCGCGAACCCCGGCCCAGGCTTCTTCTGCGGTTTCTGCATACCAGAACAGTTCGGTGTCCTCGGCATCGATGCTCCCCGACTCCACCAGAAAATCGACGTCAAACACGCTGCGCCAGTAGGCTTCTCCCACGAGAACGATGGGAATGGGCGGAATTTTTCGTGTTTGGATCAGCGTCAGTGCGCCGAACAGCTCATCCAGCGTGCCATATCCGCCGGGCAGCGCCACAAGCGCGGCTGCACGCTTCATGAAATGCAGCTTGCGCAACGCAAAATAATGAAACTGGAAACACAGACCGGGTGTGAGATAGGGATTGGGATACTGCTCCCGGGGCAAGGTGATATTGAGTCCCACGGTTTTGGCGCCCGCCTCGAACGCCCCGCGATTCGCCGCTTCCATACCGCCCGGCCCGCCACCCGTCATGATTGCCAGACGCGAATCTTCCGGGCCGTTGCCTGCCTTGCCCACCAGACGCCCCAGTTCGTGGCCGACCGCGTAATAGCGGGATAGCTCCATGCGCCGTTCGGCCAGGCGCAGGGCACGTTCGCAACGTGAATCACCGGGATGGGCCGCCAGATCGTGATGGGCGGCGGCAAGCTGGCGACGCGCCGTATCCGGCTCACGCAGACGCGTGCTGCCGAAGACGACGATGCAATGGTGGATGTTGTGGGCCACCAGGGCCTGCTCGGCCTTGAGGTAATCGAGTTGCAGACGCAGGCCACGCACCGCGTCGGTATGAAGGAAATCCACATCACGATCAGGCTGGACATAGGACGGATCCTGCATGATCGCCTGCAGGCGTGCGGCAACCTCGGCCTCCTCTTCCGGTGATTTTGGGTGCTCCCAGGGCAGCGGCTCGCGCCGCTCTATCGGATGTGCCGGTTGAGGGATTTCTGGGCGACGACGAGTCATGCGACCCCCTCATCAGCACGGGGTGGACGCTTGAGGTGCGCCTCGATCTCGAGGACATGCCGTGTGGTCGCAATCACGGTATCCGGGTTCAAACTCATGGAATCGATATTGAGGTCCACCAAATATTCGGCCATCTCGGGATAATCCGACGGTGCCTGGCCACACAGGCCGGAATGAATGCCGTTGCGACGGCAGCCTTCGACCGCGAGTCGAATCATTTCCTTCACGCCGTCATCGCGCTCGTCGTAATCGAAGGCAACGATCTCGCTGTCCCGATCCACACCCAGCGTGAGCTGGGTCAGATCGTTCGAGCCGATGGAGAACCCATCAAAGCGCTTGGCGAACTGGTCGATGAGAATGACATTGTTGGGAATCTCGCACATGGCGTAGACCTGAAGCCCGTTCTTGCCCCGCTCCAGACCAAACTCGGCCATCTTCGCCAGTACGTCGTCCGCTTCCTTGACCCGACGCACGAAGGGCAGCATCAGGATGACGTTGGTCAGACCCATCTCCTCACGCACGCGTTTCATGGCCAGGCATTCAAGCCGGAAGCCCTCGGCATAAGCCGGGTGGGCATAGCGGGAGGCACCCCGAAAACCGATCATCGGGTTGGCCTCATCCGGCTCGAAGGCGGCACCGCCGACCAGGCTCGCATATTCGTTGGACTTGAAATCCGACATGCGCACCACCACCGGCTTGGGCCAGAAGGCGGCTGCGATGGTGCCGATCCCCTCGGACAGGCGCTGAACGAAGAAGGTCTCGGCATCGGGATAACCCCGGATGAGGCGGTCGATCGTTGCGCGCGCCGCCGGGTCCGTCACCTTGTCGGGATGCAACAGGGCCAGGGGATGTGCCTTGATGTATTCGTTGATGATGAATTCCATCCGCGCCAGGCCGATGCCATCGTTGGGCAGGAAAGAAGTCTTGAAGGCAAGTTCCGGGTTGCCGAGGTTGATCATGATTTCGGTTGCCGGCCGCGCGATGTCACCGACCTCCGTGCGATCGACGTGGAAAGGAATTTCCCCGCGATACACGTATCCGCTGTCCCCCTCGGCGCAGGACACCGTGACCATCTCGCCCTGGGGGACAACCGATGTGGCATTGCCCGTGCCCACTACGGCGGGAATCCCGAGCTCACGGGCGATGATCGCGGCGTGGCAGGTTCGCCCACCCCGATTCGTGACAATGGCCGAAGCAATCTTCATCACCGGCTCCCAGTCTGGCGTGGTGATGTCGGCAATCAGGATTTCGCCAGGCTTGAAATCGGCCAGATGCTCCACCCCGGCCACCACATTCGCACCCCCGGCGGCGATCTTTTCGCCCACCGAACGCCCGGTGATAAGCACTTCGCCCTTGCCATCGAGCACATGACTTTCCAGCATGGTCACCCGTCGCTGCGAAGCCACCGTTTCCGGCCGTGCCTGAACGATGTACAGCAACCCGTCGATACCATCCTTGGCCCACTCCATATCCATCGGATGGCCATAATGCTGCTCGATCTTGATCGCATAATCCGCCAGTTCCAGTACATCGGCATCGTTCAGGCAATACTGTTCGCGATCCGCCTTGGGCGTCGGAATATTGCGGGTGGTATGACGGGCATCGCCCTCAACGTAGATCATCTTCACCGCTTTCTCGCCCAGGCTGCGGCGGAGCACATGGCGATGCCCGGCGGCGAAGGTTGGCTTGTGCACGTAGAACTCGTCCGGATCGACGGCGCCCTGCACGACGTTCTCACCCAGACCATAGGCCCCGGTGATGAACACCACGTCCCGGAACCCCGATTCGGTATCCAGGGAGAACATCACACCGGAAGAATCCCGATCCGAGCGCACCATTTTCATCACACCGATGGACAGTGCCACCTTGAACTGGTCAAACCCCTGATCGATCCGGTAATGGATGGCCCGATCGGTGAACAGGCTGGCAAAGTCGCGGCGGCAGGCGTCGAGCAGGCTTTCGTCGCCCTGGACGTTGAGGTAGGTATCCTGCTGACCGGCGAAACTGGCGGTCGGCAAATCCTCGGCCGTGGCCGAACTGCGCACGGCCAATCCGACATCATCCCCATACTCTTCCTGAAGCTTGCGGTAACCGGCAATGATCTCGGCGGCCAGATCGTCCGGCAGGCCTGCACCGTAAACAATTTCACGGGCACGTTTCCCGCGTCGGGCCAGATCCCCCATGTCGTCGGGGGCCAGATCGTCGAGAGCGGCATGCAGCGCATCCCAGGCACCCGCCTTATCCAGCATGTAGGTATAGGCTTCGGCGGTAATCGCGAAACCGTTGGGAATACGCACCCCCTCACTGGTGAGCTTCTGGTACATCTCGCCCAGAGAGGCATTTTTACCACCCACAAGTGGGACGTCATCGATCCCCAGCTCATTGAAAAAACGGATGTATTTGAACGCACTCATGACTGATCTCCAATTGTCGGGACCGGGGTTTTATCGGTAAGGGGGGCAGTATCGATTTCTTTGACCAGGCAAGACATGGCCCGGCCACTGGCGGTGAGATGATTGATGAGTTCGAGCAGGGCCAGCAGGGCATTGGCGGTGCCGGGGAAATCGCCAAAGGCATAGTGCCCGGCACTGTCGAAGTACAGAAAGGCATCATCCAGATGCAAAGCGGCATAAGTGACGCAGGGCAACTCCTCGATCAGATACGTCGGCATCTGCGCCTGACTCAGATACCGCAAGACCGACGGACGAACGCCTGAGCCATACAGTACGCAACGCCCAGGATTTTTTGGCGCAAGTGCCAGTGCCAATAGCGCACCGACGACATCCGCCGGCACCGGCTGTCCGTGCTCGTCACGCACGGACAGAAGATCGCAATCCGCGTCCAGAGTGGCACCCAATTGGCAGCCATGCGACGTAACGCCGGTTGCCAGCGGGTCGGGATCACGGGTTGGAACATCAGCATTCGACTCGAATCCAACCCGCTGGATTCTCATTTGTGGGAAATGTGCCGAAATGGCCTCAATCTCCGGACCTACTGGTCCAGTGCCGGCATCGAGACACAGATTGATCGGGGTCGAAGGCCTGAACCGTTGACGCAAATGGGCCGCATAGGCCTGCAAAGGCTCATCATGGCGCAACTCGGGCTCGCAGGGGCGAGAAAACAGTCGATTCAGATCCCAGGTGGCTAGTGATTCGACGACGGCTGCCGCCGGCACGGGGCGGGCGCCCCGATCATACAGGCGCAGGCCATTCCACTGGGGCTGGGCACAGCCTCCGGTAATCATGATGCCCCCATGCAGGCCCCGGAAATCGATATACCACTCCAACAGCGGCTTGGTGCAAACACCGATATGGGTGACGTGGTGCCCGCCTGAGCGCAGCCCCATGCTGACGGCCTCGGCCAGCGAAGGCGAACTGCTGCGCACATCATGACCGATGACAAACAGGCCATCCCCTTCGGGCGAAACGAAGTCCCCAAAGGCGCGGGCTAGCGCCATCACCTGACTGCAACAGAGGCCCTGTCCAATCTCACCCAGAAACGTACAGCCATGAACCAGATCCTTGAAAACGGCAACATCATGTACTTCCTTCATGAGCCCTCCTCAGGATGGATGCCGGTTGAGCTTGCGACTCAGGGTTTTCAGAAACCCCTGATGACGCGGGAGCTCCTGATTGAGGTGCTTGTAGACCGCCAGTTTGGTCAAGTCCTCGATCACCACCCAGACCAGACAATACGCCCAGATCAGCCCAATATATTCCCAGGGGATGGGCGTGACCAGCAAACCGAATCCGGCAATGAGCGCCGCAATCGCCTGGGTACCCAGAATGGCCCCCAGCAGGATCGGTGCGGGGAACGGCCGCGTCCACATGGGTCTGCGGGTACGCGCCACGAATAGCGTGAGATGCCCGGCGACCGACAGCTTCAAAAAGATGATGGTTTGAATCACGTCGATGGGGAGTGCCATCCATACCTTTACGATAATGAGCAGCAGGAAGGTTTCAACCACACCGACGAGCCCCAGAATGGTTGCCAGGGTCAACACGCGGTGCATCTGCCAGCGCACCGGCTTGGGATCGAGCCAGGTATTGTCCACGGAGATGGCCATGATCGGCAGATCATTGAGCAGGGCCAGCATGATGATCATGATGGCGGTAATCGGGTAGTGATCGAACACCAGCATCGCCGCCACCATGAAAATCATGATCCGGATGGTTTCCGTGATGCGGTAGATCGCATAGGCGTTCATGCGCTCGAAAATCCGGCGCGCGCCTTCGATGGCCTGAATGATGGTGGACAAACCCGGTGCCGTGAGGATCAGATCGGCGGCTGCCCGCGCGGCGTCCGTGGCGCCGGAAACCGCAATGCCGACATCGGCCTGCTTCAGCGCGGGGGCGTCATTGACCCCATCGCCGGTCATCGCCACAAGGTGGCCCTGTGCCTGGAGCGCCTTGACGATGTCGTATTTGTTTTCCGGAAACACCTGGGCGAAGCCATCGGCCTTGTCGATCTGATCCGCGACATCGGCCTGAGACCGCTTATTCTCGCCATCGAAGAGTGCCGTGGCGGGTTGGATATTCTTGCCCAGCCCCAACTGTCCGGCAATCTCACGGGCAATAGCCACATTGTCGCCGGTCACCATTTTCACCTGAATGCCATGCGCCTCGGCATTGGCAATGGTCTCCTTCGAATCCTCACGAGGCGGATCGAACAACGGCAGAATCCCGAGAAAGCGCCAGTTCTGGCCATCATCCATCTGTGCGACGCCGAGCGTTCGATCCCCCTTGGCGGCCAGCGCGTCAATCACCCCATTGGCGCGCGCTGCCGTCGATGCATCGACCTGACACAGCGCCAGAATGACCTGGGGCGCCCCCTTGGTCACCTTAAACGCCTTGCCGTCCGTCCCCTGGATATGCCCTTCGGTCCGCTTGCCCACCGGATCAAACGGGACAAAACCGGTCTGGGTATAACCATCCAGCGTTTTGGGATCACTGAGTCCACCGATCACGGCAAGATCGATCGCATCCTTGTTTTCGGCCTTGGAGGCCAAGGCGCCCGCCAGAATCAACCCCTGTGCATCGACTGCGCCAAACACCTCGGGCGTGCCCAGCGTGAGCTTGTTCTGGGTGAGCGTCCCCGTTTTGTCCGAACACAGGATATCGATACCGGCCATCTCTTCGATGGATTGCAACCGGGAGACGATCGCCTTCATTTTCGACAGCGCCAGCGCACCGACCGCCATGGTCACGGAAAGCACGGCGGGCATGGCCACCGGAATGGACGCGACGGTCAGGATGAGCGCGAACTGCATCAGTTCGAGAAAGGGCGTGCCCCGATAAAGCTGCACAAGGATGAGAATGGCCACCAAGCCGAGACTCATGAAAATGAGATAGTCCCCAATGGCCAGCACGGCCTTCTGAAAGTGCGAGGGGGCCCCCGCCCCCTCGACCAGCTTGGCCGTTCGGCCAAAAAACGTATCGCCGCCCGTTGCTGTGACCACCGCCGCCATTTCGCCTTGCTTGGCAACAGAACCGGAGTACGCGACCTCACCCTGTTTCTTGTCCACCGGTAAGGATTCGCCGGTCAACGCGGACTGATCCACGGCCAGATATTCACCTTCGGTCAATTTGGCATCGGCCGGGATAATGTCACCCATGCGCAGGCGGATGATATCCCCCGGCACCAGTTCGGCAGCGTCGACCTCCCCCCACTGCCCGTCGCGCCGGACCCGCGCCCGGAGGGCGAGCTGGCTCTTGAGGGCTTCCAGCGCATTGGCCGCCTTGAACTCCTGCCAGAACCCGATGACGGCATTGAAAATCAACAGCACCATGATGATGACGAAGTCCGGCCAATGGCGCACCAGCGCCGAAAGAATCGCTGCCACCTCAATCATCCAGGGAATCGGCCCCCAGAAATAACTCAAGAGTTTTTGTAGCGAGTTCGTCTTTTTCTCTTCGAGGGCATTGCGGCCGAATTGGGTCAGCCGCTGCCCCGCCTCCGTCGAAGACAAACCCGTCTCGCTGGTTGCCAGGCGACTGAAGGCCTCCTGATTGCTCAGCTTTTCAGCCTGCTGCGCGTCGAGATGCTCAACCATGCCGTGACTCCTCTTGAGGATGAATGGACTGCCGTTACGGATACCCAATACGCATACACGGCTAAAACACGCCGATGTCGTGTCGAGACCGGCCACGCTTTCGTGGCAAAGCGCGGGTGTTCTGGGGAGGTGTAACCCCACCACGCTATGTGTGACAGGGAATGCCGAACTAGATTCCTTCCCTACTTATATCAGGGTTTTGGTTCATCATGCCAGCCTTCCCGTATCCGCCTGATGACAGCGACCCTGGGAAACCGACAATCCATCCTGATAATTCAGTCTGTTACCGATCACCAAACGCGTCGGTCTCCTTGTACCCTGCGCCGCCAGCCATGTGATGCTCGGCAAACCATTGCCTTCACAGGATCAGATCCGACATCGTAAAAACTTACTGAGAGACAGGCAAAACACGCCAAAATTCCGAGGCTGAGTAATAATCCGGAAGGAAATCCCGCATTACCCCCGATACTAAGACGAACCATCCTGTCGCCGGACCACCAAGAGGAAACCCATGCACCACCACACAACGCGCAACAATCGCGTCGGCCTGGCGCCCGGCGTTTTGCTGGAAGACGCGACCCAGAGCCCGGTACAGTTGCGTCTGGTGAACTACCAAGGCACCCACATGGAGGCGCCGGAAACAGTCAATCTGGACATCATGCAACAACTGATCGCCGAGCCGGAGGGCGTGACTTGGCTGCATATTCAGGGCCAGCCCGGCAAGGCCTTGCTCGAGGACCTAGGTACGCGCTTTAACATTCACCCGCTGGTTCTGGAGGATATTCAGACCCGGGACCACCGGCCCAAGTTCGACGAATACCCCACGCATCTGTTCGTGATTCTCAGCGTGCCACGTTGGCAAGATGGTACCGTGGTGCTGGAACAGTTCAGCCTGCTGCTGGGCGAACGCTACATCATCAGCATTCACGACTCCGAGCAGGACATCACCGAAATGCTCTGTGCTCGTCTGTCCCAATCGACAGCCAAGCTGCGCACGCATGGCGCCGATTACCTGTTCTATGCCCTCATGGATCTTGTCATCGATCTGGCCTACCCCTTGCTGGAAACCTTCGGCACGACGGTCGATCAGCTGGAAGAGCATCTGGTCACGCACCCGGATCGGGAGACCCTGCCGGAAATCCAGAACGCCAAACGCACGCTGATCCGAATCCGCCGCCAGCTCTGGCCGACCCGCGAGGTCATCAGTCATCTGATCCGGGGCGTACAGAACGATCAATTGCTGGACGAGGGACTCCGGCCCTATTTGAACGATCTTTATGACCACACCATCACGGTCATGGACATGCTGGAGACCTACCGGGACGTCGTCACCGGCCTGATGGACATCTATCTATCCAGCGTGAGCAATCGTTTGAACGAAATCATGCGCACCCTGACCGTCATCTCAACCCTGTTCATCCCGCTGACCTTCATCACCGGCGTCTACGGCATGAACTTCGGCAACAATACGGGCAGCCCCTGGGCCATGCCGGAATTGCGCATGTATTTCGGCTATCCCATGATCCTGGGACTGATGATTTCGGTCGCCATCGGCATGTTGCTGTTCTTCAAACGCCGAGGTTGGATCTTCAGCGACAGGCGGGAAAAACCACCCTTGAAAAATTAGCCACCAAAGCGTCCTTAATTCACTTTCGTGGTCTATCGATGCAATTTCACCGTTGAATATCGGGAGAAAAACATCTGCGGATGATGTCAGCGCAGGCAATCACGGTTTCCCGATCAAGCATTGCGCGTTGACGCGCGCAAGAATCAAATCCCCGCGCGTAAAAAAATCATCTTCGGTAAAGGTTTGCCCGACTTGAGGCGCAACCCATGACAGACGCTTGGTCGAGGCCAGACAGCCCCGTTCCTGCAACCCCGCCAAGGCTTGTTCACGCGCGGCATCAAGATCCGGAGACAATCGCCGGGCCGGATACCAGTGCATCCCCGAATAAGCGCGGACGATACCGACCCACAAAGTCTCACCCGCAGCATTTCGATAGGAAGTCCGCCACAGCAGCAGTGACAACATCTCTGGCGGCTTTGTTGTCTGCACCTGTCGATTGAACGCCAGCGTATACAGCGCGTTATCCCAAAAGAGGGGAACAGACGGCGCGTGCAGATCCTTCAATCCCGCACGGGTCAGACGCCACAATGCCGCGCCACCGATCGGGTCTGCCTGCGTCCATCCGTCGATGTGCAAAGCCTTGCGCAAGTCTGTTTCATCCCCGGCCAGCAGGGCGACAGAGAGCGGTTGCGCCCGGCCACCCAGCGCGCTGCGGACATAATGCGGCAGGTGGGTCGCCAGGAAACCGTCTATCTGCGGGGGCAATAACTGCGCTATGGACGCCGTCGAAATCGCTACGGGCGGGGTTCGGGCAGGCGCCAACAACACCCCTAAATACACGGCACCCACGAATGCCAGCGCCAAAGGCAAGGCGAACGGCAAACTGCGTGTTTTCATCGGTGCATTGCGCGTACGTATCCACTCAGCCCAAACGATGGCCACCAGCAACCAAAGTCCGCCCAGCAAGTAGCCGCCCAGCACATCGCTCAGGAAATGCACACCGAGCACGATGCGGCTCAGCCCGATCGACAGGGCCAGAAGCATCCAAGCGAAAAAAATATTGACCCGCATGGGCCAGCTCGATATTTCCCGGATCCAGATATAAGCCAGAAAACCGAACAGACTGACTGAAATCAGGGCATGCCCACTCGGGAAGGCATAGCTCGCTTCGTGTACCGCGGCGTCGATCGGGCGAGCGCGATGCAGTGCCAATTTGCCGGCAAAGGCAAATACGGTACTACCTGTCACCGAAATCAAGAGCGGCAGTAGGTAGAATCGTCGTCGCGACAGCCACAGCCAAACACATGCGGCCAGAAGAATGGCCACGACGACCGGCCAAACCCCAATACTGCTCACCCACGTTGATGCCGTCACCCATGCGGGGGTGCGTAAAGCGACCATGACCTCGGCCACACTGTGATCCAGCGCGACAATGGGATCGGACATGATCAGATCCTCGACGAGACCGCCGAACAACAGCAGCAGATAAAGGAAAGCCATACCGAACAGGGTGAGTGGAAGCCCACTGAACTGTCGTCGATCCAGGCGTGCTGCCAGGGTCCCGAACACACGCGGATGCGCCTGTACCCGTGCCTGAACTTCCGGGTTCTCGCGTACAGCCTGAACCAGCGCGTGTGATACCGAGACCACGGCCGCCCACCATGCCGGACCATGGCGAAGCATCCAGCGACGCAGAAACCACAGCAGCAGTACGGAAATTGTGAGCAATGCGGCAGCCAGACCGGCACGCGACATCCATTGTTGCGCCAGCGTCAGGGACCGCGCGAATACATAGCCCGCGCCGACCCACTGAAGCCCCCAACCCAGTGCGCCAAGCAGATTCCAGATAAAAAACCAGCCACGCGACATGCCGGCCGTACCGGCCACAAAAGGCGCGACCTCTTTCAAACTGGGAATGAAACGTGCGAAAAAGACACTCTTGCCCCCGTGCTTCGAAAAAAACGCTCGGGCTTTTTCAAAATGCTCTCGGCGCAACAACCAAATCCCGTTCTCAGTCCAGCGCTGCCCGTAGCGTCGACCGAGCACAAAATTGACGTTATCGCCCAGCGTCGCGCCCGCCACGGCAAAAATCAGCAACCAGAGGAAACTGGGGCCGCCGCCACTCGCGGACAGCGCACCCAACAGCAGCAGCAATGTAGACCCCGGCAGGAATAGCCCGACAACCAATATCGTTTCGACGAGGGCCGCCAAAAAGGCGATCCAGTAGATCCAGCCGCTCAAGTGCTGAATAAAGGGCATCAAGGATTGCAGCCAATGATCTAACACCGTGTTTCACCGATACTCATGTTGATTATGTGGACGACAGACCATGACACAGGCCGGCGTAGCCGATGCGCCCGCCGGGATAGCCACGCAAACATTGAGCAAGACCCCATCCGCATCAACCAGAAATGGTGCCCGTCGACGAACCCGATCTATGGCAATGCATAGCTATTGCATGAGTAGTGAATACCGACCGCACCAAGGCAGATACCGGTGACGTCGCGGCTTTTTTGGACGCCGCGCACTGAGTGGTGCAACCGGTTACTGCGCCTGCTGACGATACAGGGCAACGAGTTGCTTGAACTGTTCCTTGCTCACGTGTTCCTGAATGGTCTCCACGTCCAGTGCCGACATCATCAGGAGTTGGGCATACGAGGCACCCAGTTGCTGAACCAGGGAATCCCGTAGCGCATGATTGCCGCCGTCCAGGATCAGTGCCCGAAGTTGGGTCCGCATCGTGGCAACGTCCTGCTCGATCTCGGCCCGGCGCGGCGGGTATTTTTTCATCCAAGCTGCAAAGAATTTTTTCTGATCGTCCGTGAGTTTCAACGACTGTTCGTGATGCAGCAGCACCGGCATGAGATCCACAATCTGCGCCGACTCTGCTGTCACCTGTTGCGCATGCGTTTCTGCCTGAGCCGGCAGAATGGCGGTACCGCCGAGTGCACAGACGGTGAATGCGGCCAGAACCAAGGCGTGAATTTTCAAGATGGGACTCTCTAGTGCGTAAAATAAAGTGATCGGCATTAGATCGCGTTTGCGGCGGCTTTACAATCGCCGGGAGATCCGCACGATATCCTCGTCTGCACCAACCAGGCGCTCCGTGAAACCCAGCCCGGCGCCCAATTTGCGCATGTTGGCATTGCGCAGCAGCACTTCGCCGACAAGCTCACGCACGCCCCGCTGACGCGCATAATCGATCAGGGTTTCCAGCAGATGGCTGCCCACGCCGTGCCCATGCCATTCATCCGCCACCACCAGCGCAAACTCGGCGGTCTCGCCATCGGGTTCCAGGCTGTAACGCGTCACGCCAACCTCGATTTCCGGCCCGTTCGGCGGGGTGTAAAGCGCAATGAAGGCCATCTCCCGGTCGTAATCGATCTGAGTGAACCGCACCAGCATTTCCCGGCTGAGTTCGTCGAGCACCCGCATGAAGCGCAGATAGCGGGTTTCCTCGGAAAGCCCCCGCACGAAGCGTTGCTCGATCTCGGCATCCTCGGGGCGGATCGGCCGAAGTTCAATCGTACGGCCATCGTCGAGTGTCCATTTGAAGACGAAATGTGCCGGGTAGGGATGAATCGCCAGATGCGCATAACGATCGAGAATGGCCATTCGCTCGGTCAGTTCGATACGAGCATCCACCGCGACGACACCCAACTCCCCCGCCAGCAGCGGATTGATGTCGATGGCGGCGATCTCGGGCAACTCACACACGAGCTCGGATATCCGCATCAACACCTGCTCGATACCGCCCGTCACCACGGGGGGCGCGTCGCGAAACTGACCGAGCATCCGAGCTGCCTTGGTCTTCTGGATCAGTCGCTCGATCAGCACGGCATTCAATGGCGGAAGCGCCATCGCCCGATCACGCATCACCTCCACGGCCACCCCGCCCATACCGAAAGCGATGATGGGGCCAAAGACCGGATCGCGCGCCACACCGATCAACAGTTCGCGGGCATGACCCACCTCGGCCATCCGCTCGATCGTCACCCCCTCGATTTCAATATCCGGATGGGCAGCGCGAACGGTGTCCAGCATTTCCTGAACCTGCAGCCGCGCCGTTTGCACGCTGCGCACGTTCAGACGCACGCCCCCCACATCGGTCTTGTGGGTCAAGGCCGGCGCACTGATCTTGAGCGCGACGGGGAAGCCCAGAGACTCGGCGGCCAGCATGGCTTCGTCGGCATCCCGCGCCAGAACGGTCGGCGTCGTCGGGATGTGAAAGGCATTCAGCACCGCCTTGGATTCGCGGGTGGTCAGCACCTTGCGTCCCGCCGATCGGGCCGCCGCAAGAATCAGTCGTGCGCCCTCGACATCCGAAGCCTCGGCGGTGGCTAACGGGCCGGGGGTTTGCATGAGCACCAACTGATTGCGTTTGTGTGCCAACACATAGGACAAGGCCTCCACGGCCGTTTCCGGTGAGCGGAATTGCGGAATACCGGCTGCGTCGAACAGGTTTCTGGCCTCAGCCACCAGCCCTTCGCCCATCCAGCAGGCCAGAACAGGCTTGGCGGGTTTGGTTTGCTGCTGCGCCTGCTCGATCACCGCCCGGGAGCAGGCCGTCGGGTCGGTCATCGCCTGCGGCGTCAACATGACGATCAGCATGTCGACCGCCGGATCGGCCAGACAGAGACGGACCGAATCGGCATATCGTTCGGCCGTCGCGTCCCCGATGATGTCGACCGGATTGTCCTGCGACCAGGTCGCCGGCAATACCTGATCGAGCGCGGAGACCGTATCGGCACTCAGGGTTGCCATCGGTACATTGAGATCAGCCGCCCGATCGGTCGCCATAACACCGGGTCCGCCGCCGTTCGTCAGAATCAATAATTGATCGCCGCGCAGGCTCAACCCGCTGGCCAGAATCTGCGCCGCCGAGAACCATTGGGTGATCCGCTCCACGCGCACGACGCCCGCCCGGGTCAGGGCCGCATCGAACACATCATCGCCGCCGATCAGTGCACCCGTATGCGTGGCCGCCGCGCGGGACCCGGCCGCATGGCGGGCCGACTTGAGCACGATCACCGGTTTCATGCGCGCCGCCGCACGCAGCCCGGTCAGAAAATGCCGGGCATCACGAATCCCCTCGATATACAGCAGAATCCCTGTCGTCTTGGGATCCAGGGCCAGATAGTCCAGCAGATCGCCAAAATCCAGATCAGCGGCATCCCCGGTCGACACAATGGCCGAGAACCCCAGACCACGGCTTTGTGCCCAATCCAGCACGGCGGTCACCAGCGCGCCCGATTGCGATACCAGCGCCAGCTTACCCGGCAGCGCCTGGTTATGACTGAAGGTGGCATTCAGTCCGATACCCGGCCGCATCACACCCAGACAATTCGGCCCGAGCAGTCGAATATTGAATTGCTGAGCAATCTCGATGCACTCCCGCTGCAATCGTTTGCCGCCCGGATTCGCGTCACTGCCCCCTTCGCCAAATCCCGCCGACAGGATCACCGCCGCCGTCACGCCGGCCAGACCACACTGACGCAAAATCCCCGGCACGCTTTCCGCCGGCGTCGCAATCACCGCCAAATCGACTGGTTGATCCAGATGCGTCAGATCCGGCCAACATGGGAGTCCCTGAACCGTTTCATGCTTGGGGTTCACGGGAATGATCGTGCCGGCATAACCCGCCGCAATCAGGTTCGCCAACACCATCGTACCAACCGCGCCCGGTCGTTCGCTGGCGCCAAATACCGCGACACCCCGCGGATTGAACATCGGTTCCAGTCTATGTTTCCCCATGACGCTTTTCTCCTGAATCAGTGGTTGAACCCAAGCGGCAAACCCAACAACAACTCTCTGTACCTGCATGAACCGTCCTGCCTGGGCTAGACTGCATGCCGGTTGCCCACCAGCCCCGGTCCGTTGAGAATACACCCTGAACGACTTTATCTGCCGAGGATGGCATCACCATGAACCTTGCGCTCATTTCTCACCCGGACTGTCTGCTGCACACCAACGGCAGCGTTGTCGGAATGCCGCATCCCGAAAATGCAGGCCGTATCACGGCAATCCAGGACCAACTCATTGCGCAGGGACTCGACCCCTGGCTGATCCACATCGATGCGCCCGAAGCGACCCGCGAACAATTGCTGCTGGTTCACGATCCGGACTATGTGGATGACGTCTTCAAGAGCGTCCCCGAGCAAGGCCTCATTCATTTCGATCAGGATGTGGTCCTTGGCCCGAACAATCTGAAAGCCGCCCTGCGCGCGGCGGGTAGCGGTATTGCCGCCGTGGACTGGGTCATGCCTCATGCCGAGCGACGCGCCTTCTGTGCAATTCGGCCACCGGGCCATCATGCGGGCCGTCGCAAGGCGGCCGGGTTCTGCCTGTTCAACAATGCCGCCATAGCCACCTATTACGCACTGGAACAGTATGGCCTGAAGCGCGTCGCCATCATCGATTTCGATGTCCATCATGGCGACGGCACGGAAAATATTGTCGCTGATGACGCGCGCATCCTGTTCTGTTCCAGCTTTCAGCATCCGTATTATCCCTACAGCGGTTTCCCCGCTTCGGCCGACAACTGCCTGCCGGTCCCCCTGGCGCGCGGCACGCTCGGTCCCGCCTGGCGTACGGCTGTCGAAGAAGCCTGGTTCGCGCGTCTCGAAGCCTTTGCGCCCGAACTGATCGTGATTTCCGCCGGATTCGACAGTCATCTTCAGGATGATATGGGCGGGCTGGGTCTGGTTGAAGCTGATTATGCCTGGCTGACCGAAGCCCTGGTCCGTATCGCCCGAATCAATGCGGGCGGGCGGATCATCTCGCTGCTCGAAGGGGGCTACGAATATCATGCGCTGGCGCGCAGCGTGGCTGCACATCTGGTTGAGCTACAGGTGTGACGGTCAGGGGGAAATCGGTACATGACCAATTTGTAATGTGCACCCTTCAATCGGAATGCGGCAGGAAACGAGGCTTTTCGGTAAGCTAGCCGGGTTTTACTCACTCATCCTCCTAACCCAGGAATATTTCCCATGCTGTTCCCAGACTGGCTCACAGCCGCCGTCCTTGGCCTGATTGAAGGCGCAACCGAGTTCTTGCCCGTATCCTCCACCGGCCATCTCATTATTGCGGCGGATTATCTCGGCTATACCGGCGATGGCTCCAAAGTGTTCGAGATCTTCATCCAGCTGGGCGCCATTCTGGCGGTCATGTGGCACTACCGGCACAAGTTGTTCACGGTGGTTAAGGGCCTGCCCACCGAGCGCAGTGCCCAGAAATTCACGCTGAACCTCATCGTGGCCTTCATCCCGGCGGCCGTCATCGGGTTACTCACCCACAGCTATATCAAGGCATTGCTGTTCAACCCGAAGTTTGTTGCCATCGCCTTGATCGTCGGTGGCTTCATCATCCTGCTGGTCGAACGCTTCGCGCCGCCACCCCGCATCCACCATGTCGACGACATGGGGCCCTGGGATGCGCTCAAGGTCGGATTCGCCCAATGTTTTGCCCTGATTCCGGGCACCTCGCGCTCCGGTTCCACGATCATGGGCGGCATGATGTTTGGACTGTCCCGGACCACCGCCACCGAATTTTCCTTCTTTCTCGCCATCCCAACCATGATCGCCGCCACCCTGTTCGATCTGATCAAGCACTTGCATATGCTGCATACGAACGACCTGCACATGATGGCGATCGGCTTCGTGGCCGCCTTTATCTCCGGCCTGGCCTTCGTCAGCATGCTGCTGCACTACATCAGTAAGCACACCTTCAAGGGGTTTGCCTATTACCGGATCATCTTCGGCGCCATCGTGCTGTGGTATTTCTGGTCATAACCCTTCGGGTCCGCTGAAGCCACGCCATAAAAAAACGCCGGATAATCCGGCGTTTTTCATTCAAGCGCCGAAAAGACGCCGCTCAATCAAGTCCGTCGAGGTTCGTGGATGCGGACCTGATCGGCCAGACGGTCGAGCACGCCATTGATATACCGGTGACTCTCGGTAGCCCCGTAGAGTTTGGCCATCTCGACGGCTTCATTGATCACGACCGCGCGGGGAATTTCCGGGCTGTGGATCAACTCGAATGCACCAAGACGCAGAATCGCCTGCTCGATCGGATCAAGTTCCGCCAGCGGCCGATCAAGCAGCTGGGTATACGCCCGATCCAGATCACGTTCGTGTTCGCTCACGCCCCGGACAATGCGTCGAAACAGATTCAGATCCAGCTTCAGCATGAAGGGATCTTCCATGAACTGCGCATCCAGCAAATCCATGGATGTGCTGTTCAGGATCTGCTGGTACAGCGCCTGCACCGCCCGCTCGCGCGCCCAACGCCACCGCTTCTTGTCGGACACGCGCCGAGGCGGATGTGTCAGCTTGGGCTTGACCTTGCCCGGTTCGGCCGGCGGGGCCGGTTGCTCGGGCTGGGCAGGTTCCCAGGGAATGTCGCTCAGTTTTGTCACTCGAAATGATCCAGTTGTTTGACGAGATTGACCATCTCAATGGCGGTGGCAGCGGCTTCGCTCCCCTTGTTCCCGGCCTTGGTACCGGCCCGCTCGATGGCCTGCTCGATCGTATCGGTCGTCAATACGCCAAAGATAACCGGCAGATCGAAATCCATCGCGACGGCGGCTATGCCTTTAGCGGCTTCACCAGCCACATAATCGAAGTGCGGCGTGGAACCGCGAATCACGGCACCGAGGCAGATGATGGCATCAAAATGCTCACTGGCCGCCACACGTTGCGCGATCAGAGGCAGTTCATAGGCACCCGGCACCTTCAACAGGGTGATGGATTCAGCAGAAACGCCATGGCGTTTCAGGGTATCGATGGCACCTTCCACCAGTCGATCCACAATAAAGGCGTTCCACCGCGTGGCCAGAATGGCGTAGCGCCCTTCGCCCACGACCGTCAGCCCGCCTTCGATCACCTTGATCCCCGCCATACTCATTGCATTTCTCCCACGGCCACGTCAGCAGCTTCATCATAAATATAATCAACCACCTCGAGGCCATAGCCTGCCAAGGCATGAAAGTGTTTCGGGGCGCTCATCACCCGCATCCGCTGCACACCCAGATCCTTGAGAATCTGCGCGCCCACCCCGTAGGTGCGCACATGATCGCCAGCGCTCGCCGCCGGTTTTTCCCGGGAATGTGCTTCCTGGGTCTGCCACTGGAACAATTGCCGCAGGACTTCCTGCTCATCGATGACCGGGCGCAGGATAATCGCCACACCTTCGTTCATTTGGCCCAATCGAGCCAGCACATCCGATAGCGGCCAGCCGCAATCGACATCCTGGGGTTCCAGCAAATCGCAGACCGGGTGGTGCACATGCACCCGTACCGGCACCGGATGATCAGGGCCCGGCTGACCACGAACCACAGCCAGATGCGTCTGACCCGTATTGTGATCACGATAGCCCATCAAGCGAAAACTGCCTTCCTTGGTCACCAGAGGCGTTTCGGCCACACGTTCGATCGAACGCTCGTGCTTCATCCGGTAGCGGATCAGATCTTCAATCGAACCGATCTTCAGACCGTGGGTCGCCGCGAACTGCTCCAGATCCGGCCGGCGCGCCATGCTGCCATCTTCATTCAGGATCTCGACGATCACGGCGGCCGTTTCGCGCGCGCCCGCCAAACGGGCCAAATCGATCCCCGCCTCGGTATGTCCTGCCCGGGTGAGCACGCCACCCGGCCGCGCCATCAGGGGGAAAATATGTCCCGGCTGAACGATATCCGTCGGCTTGGCGTCCACCGCCACGGCGGCCTGAATGGTGCGCGCCCGATCCGCCGCCGAAATGCCGGTTGTGACGCCACTCGCCGCTTCGATCGACAGGGTAAAGGCCGTGGAAAACGCCTCGCGATTCTGCGAAACCATCAGGGGCAACTTGAGCTGCGTACACCGCGCCTCGGTCAGGGTCAGACAGATCAATCCCCGACCAAAACGGGCCATGAAGTTCACGTCTTCGGGCCGGACCTTCTCCGCCAACATCAGCAAGTCGCCTTCGTTTTCGCGATCTTCGTCATCGACGATGATCACCATGCGGCCCGCAGCCAAATCGTCGAGAATGTCGTCGATGGGACTAAAACTCATGCCAAACCTCGTACCCGGATGTAAAAATCAGCCCGAGAATCCAGCATGAACCCTCCGCAGCGCGAGGCAGGATTCTAGCATCAGTCGGCAGGACTTGCCGGATAAGGTGAACCGGAATACCCCGCGAATGCCGACGTTCCAACCATCCGGCCGGTCAACAGCCGTTCCAGATAGCGCGCGACCACATCCACTTCCAGATTGACCTTCCGGCCCGGCTGGTAGCTCCCCATGATCGTCTGCTGCAGGGTATGGGGGATGATGGTCAGACGGAATCGCGCACCGTCGACCTCATTCACGGTCAGGCTCACGCCATCGATGGCGATCGAACCTTTCTGAGCAATATAGTGTGCCAGCTCATCGGGCGCACGCAGCCAGAACGTGGTGGCGCGCGCATCTTCCTGTCGAGACTCGACCGTACCCAGGCCATCCACATGCCCGCTCACCATATGACCGCCCAGTGCTGTCGACAATGTCAGCGCCGGCTCGAGGTTAACCGGGGCACCGGGGCTCAGTTGACCGAGCGTGGTCAGCTTCAGGGTTTCCCGCGAACAGTCGACGGTAAAGCTCTGCACATCGAAGGCAGTTACGGTCAGGCACACGCCATTGACGGCAATGCTGTCGCCCAGGGCAACTTTGCTCATATCCAATCCGTCGGACTGAACCCGCAGCTGGATATCGCCCCCCTTCGGGGTCAGGCTCGCCAGTGCTCCCATCGTCTGAATAATTCCGGTAAACATCGTCTTCCCCCTTAACTTACAGCGTCGTGGGCGTGTGCGGCACGAGCGTGATGCGCAGATCCGCCCCCACGCTTTGCGATTCAAGAATGCGCCAGCGCGAGGCCTGATCCAGTTTCTCCAGCGCCGTGAGTGCCAGCGACGGTTGCGCCTGATGCCCCAGGAGGATGGGCGCCTGATAAACAACCAGTTCATCCACCTGCTGACGGTCGATCAACGCCCCGATCAGCTTGGGTCCGGCCTCGACCAGCACCTCGTTGATGCCTCGAGCCGCCAGATCCTGCAGAACGAAATCCAGATCCAGCCCTGTCCCGTCATGCGGCGCGGCGATCAGGGTCGCACCCCGTGCCGACAGCCCCTCATGGTGAATACCTTCCTGAATATTCCGGGTATAGAGCCACACTTCCCCTTCGGCATCAAAGATCGGCGCAAAGGGCGGCAGACGAAGGCCACTGTCCAGAACGACGCGCACCGGTTGGCGCACCGATCCCTCGATGCCCAGTTCCTCGGCGGACAACCGGACATTCAGGCGCGCATCATCGGTCAATACCGTATCGATCCCCGTCAGAATGGCCCCGTGCCGGGCCCGAAGAAACTGCACATCCCGACGCGCCTCGACACCGGTGATCCAGCGGCTCTCGCCATTGGCCAATGCGGTCCGGCCATCCAGGGACTGGGCGATCTTTGCCGTCACCCAGGGACGCCCCCGCTCAATACGGGATAGGAACCCCCGGTTGAGCCAGCGGGCTTCCTCGGCCAGGAGCCCGACGTCCACGCGAATGCCCTGCGACTCAAGCAAGCCATGCCCCGCACCGGCAACACGGGGATCGGGATCTGTCAGCGCCGACACCACGCGCGTCACCCCGGCGGCGGCGAGTTGCGGGGCACAGGGCGGCGTGCGGCCCACATGGGCACAGGGCTCGAGCGTCACATAAGCCGTGCCGCCGATAGCCTGTTCGCCGGCTTCCCGCAGGGCCATCACCTCGGCGTGAGGCTCACCGGCCCGGGCATGAAAGCCCCGACCGACCACCTGCCCGTCCCGTACGATCACACACCCGACCCGTGGATTTGGTTGTGTCGTCGTGGTGCCCCGCTCCGCCAGCCGCAACGCATCGGCCATCCATTGCCGATCCTGCGCCGTGCACACGCGCCTAGCGCCCCTGATCCGGGATAGGTGGCGAAGGCTCGGTTTGACCACCATCCTGATTGAGACCCTCAATGGCTGCCCGGAAAGCCTCCACATTGTCGAAGCTCAGGTAGACCGAGGCGAAACGGATATAGGCGACCTGATCCAGGTGCCGCAAGGCCGCCATCACGAGATCGCCGACGCGACGGGCTGGCACTTCCTTCAGGCTGAGTGCCTGCAGGTTTTTCTTGATCTGCTCGATCGCTTCATCGATTTTTTTGGTGGCGACAGGCCGCTTTTCCAGCGCCCGCATCATCCCCGCGCGCAGTTTGTCTTCATTGAAGCTCTGACGCGCGCCATCGCTCTTGACGATGCGGGGCAAACGAATGTCCGCCACCTCATAGGTCGTGAACCGCTGATGGCAACCCAGGCACTCACGACGACGACGGATCGAGGTACCTCCCTCGACCATACGTGAATCGATCACATGGGTTTCAGCATGACCACAGGCGATGCACTGCATGACTCAGTACCGGCGTCTTAGCGCTCGTATACCGGGAACCGGCGGCACAGCTCGGTGACCTTGCCCCGAACTTCGGCAATCACGGCCGTATCGTCCAGCGCATCAATCACATCGCACATCCAGCCGGCCAATTCCGTCGCTTCTGCCGTGCCCATGCCGCGCGTCGTGATCGCGGCGGTACCCACCCGGATCCCGGAAGTCACGAACGGCGACTGCGGATCATTCGGCACCGCATTCTTGTTCACGGTGATGTGGGCCTGACCCAGCGCGGCATCCACCGCCTTGCCGGTTACGCCCCGCTTGACGAGACTCACCAGGAACAAATGGTTGTCCGTACCGCCGGAAACCACGTCCAGACCCCGCGCAACGAACACAGCGGCCATGGCTCGGGCATTGTCGACTACCTGATGCTGGTACACCTTGAATTCAGGCTCCATCGCTTCCTTGAGCGCCACGGCCTTGGCGGCAATGACATGCATCAACGGGCCACCCTGAATGCCGGGGAATACCAGCGAGTTCAGCTTCTTCTCGATCTCGGGATTCGACTTGGCGAGAATGATGCCGCCCCGTGGGCCGCGGAGCGTCTTGTGCGTGGTCGAAGTCGTGACATCGGCAATCTGCACGGGGCTGGGATAAACCCCGGCCGCCACCAAACCGGCGACATGCGCCATATCCACCAGCAGGTAAGCACCCACTTCGTCGGCAATCGCACGGAATCGTGCCCAGTCCACAACGCGCGAATAGGCGGAAAAACCGGCCACAATCAGCTTCGGCTTGTGTTCGCGGGCCAGTTTCTCGACCTCGGCATAATCGATATACCCTTCAGCATCGATCCCGTACTGCACGGCGTTGTAGATCTTGCCGGAGAAATTCACCTTGGCACCATGGGTCAGATGACCGCCATGGGCGAGACTCATGCCCAGGATTGTGTCGCCGGGATTGATCAGCGCCATGAAAACGGCGGCATTCGCCTGAGAACCCGAATGGGGCTGCACGTTCGCGTAATCCGCACCGAACAGTTCCTTGGCGCGATCGATGGCCAGTTGCTCGGCCACGTCGACATATTCGCAACCGCCGTAATAACGCTTGGCGGGGTAACCTTCGGCGTACTTGTTGGTCAGCACCGAACCCTGCGCTTCCAGCACGCGCGGGCTCGCGTAGTTTTCCGAGGCGATCAGTTCAATATGATCTTCCTGGCGTGTCACCTCATCGGCGATAGCCTGGGCCAGAACGGGATCATAGGTCCCAATGGTCATTGATTTTGCGAACATGTCGTTCAATCTCCATAAAAACAAAAGGATAGCCAATCAACCAAGGGCGAATCGACTTGAAAGGTAGATGGTGAATTAGCGCGAAGTTTAGCATGAGTATGGCGCTCGTCGGCGCGGTACACACTATCTTGTGCCCCGTTGACATTGTGCCGCAACTGAAAATGAACAAAACGACATTTTTTATCAATAAAAATGAAATTAATTAATAATGAAACACTTCACTCATCAGGTTGTCGCAGGATCGCCACAAACCGGGATCGACAAACCGTCTCAAGATTAAGACAATCAGGTATCAGATAGCTTTATAGGGAAAACCGACCATGATTACCGATAGTGACCGCGCCCAGTTGATCGAGTTTTTATCCCAACACACCGACAGCAAGCTGTTTACGGCACGAGAAGTAAATGCCTTCCTCGATTTCTGCGACCTCATGAGCCTGAAGACCAACGACATCATTGCCGACATCGGTGAAGTGGGCGAGTCACTGTATTTTCTGCTGGAGGGCGAGGCTCAGTTGATCGTGAGCACCAGCAACCAGGAAGTCGTTGTGGGCAAGATTCCGGCGGGCGAGATGCTCGGTGAAATGAGTTTCTTCGACCGCAAGCCCCGTAATGTTCGTCTGCGTGCCAGCAAGCCGACCCGCTTGTTGCGCCTGCCGCGAATCATGTACAACCGCATGCGTCTGGAGTACCCGGTACTGACGGTTCTGCTGCTTGAATATGCCGTCATCAGCCTCGACAATCTGTATCGGCGCACCAGTACGGATGTGGCACAGCTAAACCAGTATATTTACAACATCGGCAAGTAAATCTGAGGGGACTGGAGTCGGAAGACCTGAATCACATCGGTGAATGCAGCAAGCCCCCTAGTTGATCAATCGCGTCGCAGTCTCAACGCATTGCCCACGACCAGAATCGAACTCAACGACATCCCGATCGCGGCCATCCAAGGCTGCACCAGCCCTGTTGCCGCCAATGGAATCGCCACCGCATTGTAGATCACCGACCACCACAGATTCTGATGGATATTCGCCAGAACCCGCCGCGCATACCGCAGTCCGTACGGAATCTGCTGCAGCTGATCATTGATCAGGACAATATCCGCACTGTGCTTGGCAATCACGGTTCCGCCACCCATGGCCATCGACACCTGAGCCTGGGAAAGCACCGGTGCATCATTGATGCCGTCCCCAACCATCAGTACTACCGCACCGCCCTGCTGCAACTGATGAACAATTTCAAGTTTCTCGGCGGGTAGCAGGCCGCCGTGAGCCTGTTCGATCCCGAGCGACTGCGCCATCAGCGCAACCCGTTCGGGTTGATCGCCGGACAGGATCACGGGCGTCAGTCCGAGGTTGCGGATTTCCTGCAGGGCTTCCATGGCATCCGGTCGAACATTGTCACTGAGGTACAGCACCCCGGCCAATTGGTGCTCCACGACGATCATGACAGCCAGATCGGTGTGCGTAGGCAGAGTTCCCGGCAGAGGCACGCCGATTTCCTGCAACAGTCGCTGATTGCCGACGGCAATTTGCCGACCGTCCACCGTGCCCCGCATGCCGCGTCCCGGGAAATTCTGCACATCAACAATCGGCAAGAGCGCACCCTTCTGGCGTGCCGCCCGCGCGATGGCCAGACCGACGGGATGCTCAGTTTGCTGTTCCAGCGAGCCTGCCCACCGCAGCAGGTCGGACTCAGAGAATTGCGCAAGTACCTGCACGCGTTGCAGGCTGATATGTCCATCTGTCAACGTGCCCGTCTTGTCGAAAACCACGTGGGTGGCGCTAGCGAGACTTTCCATGGCATAACCGCGCGTCACCAGCAAACCGTTGCGCGTCATCCGTCCTACGGCTACGGCGATGGCCGCTGGTGTCGCCAACGACAGTGAACACGGACACGTGATGGCCAGGATGGCCACGGCAACCCAAAACGCCTTGGCCGGGTCGATGATCAACCAGGCGATCGTCACAGTTGCAGTAATCGCAAGCAGGGCAATCACGAACTTCCGGGCAAATCGGTCCGCAATCTCGGCGATTTTCGGTTTCTGCGCCTGGGCACGATCGATCAGGCGCACGATGGATGACACCATCGTGTCCTGCCCCACCTTCTGCACCGACAGCACCATGGGACTTTCCATATTGATCGTGCCGGCCACTAACGGGGATCCCGGATATTTGCCCTCGGGTACACTCTCGCCAGTCACCATGGCCGCATTGACACTGCTTTCGCCTTCCAGGACCACGCCATCCGCAGGAATTGCATCACCGGGACGAATCAGTACCCGATCCCCTTCGATCAGGTCGAATGCGGGGATAACGGTCACCGAACCGTCCGCCTCCATGCGGTGTGCCACGGCCGGCACCAGCCGGGTCAGCGCCTCGCTCATCTCGCCCGCCTTGTGCCGGGCAGATAACTCGAGCAAACGACCGCCCAACAGCAGGGCAATGAACATGGTCACCGAGTCGAAATAGATGTGTCCGGTATTGGTGAGAACCGCCCAGACGCTCCCCGAATACGCCAAAATAATGCTGAGCGATACGGGCAGATCCATGCCGATCTGTTTCTGCTTCAAATCGCGCCAGGCCGGCTTGAAAAAGGCCTGCCCCGAATAAAATACGATCGGGGTGGACAGGATCAGACTCATCCACCAAAAGAAATAGCGCAGCTGGTCATTGATCCCCAGAAAATCGCCGAAATAAAGCGACAACGAGATCATCATGACCTGCAGATAGACAAGCCCGGCGACGGCCAGTCGCTGCATCAGAATATGCCGTTCGCGCTTGAACACGCGATCCTGGCGGTTCGGGTCATAGGGGTGGGCGCGATAGCCGATCGCTGCAATGGCCCGCAAAATATCGCTCAGGGAAACCTCTCGGTTGTCCCAGACGACCAACGCACGCTGGGTTGAAAAATTTACAGAGAAAGAAACGATACCGGGCAGCTGTTTGACATGCTTTTCCGTCAACCAGATGCAGGCCGCGCAAACGATGCCTTCAAGGATCAGGGAGGCTTCACGAATGTCGCCATCCCGATTCGCCACGAAGGATTTCTGCATTTCTGGCCGGTCGAAGACAGCCATCTCCTCCAGCACGCGCTCCAAATCATTATTGGGCCGCACGCCGGGTTCCGTACGATGATGGTAGTAGTCTTCCATGCCATTCTGGACAATGGCTTCGGCAACCGCCTGGCAGCCCGGGCAACACATAGCCCGATCCTCACCCAGAATCACCGCGTGATATGGCGCCCCCGGCGGAACAGGTAGGCCACAATGAAAGCAAGCATCATCCACGGACGAGGTTACGGAAACAGGGGCAGCAATCTGCTCAACGGACATGGAAACTTTCTCCCGCAGGACAAGCAATAAAACGAACCACTCACGGCACTACCAGTGAAAAGACACCGGCTATTTGCCAAGACCGATATTGGTCTGTCCATCGAGCTCGAAGTTCGCATCGCCCTTCTCGATATGAATCGCCACCTGCCAGAGGCCGGGGTTACTCATGCTGAGACTTTCCTGATAAATACCGGGTGAAATTTCAGGCAGCGTGGCCGAGAAGTCCTTACGCTTGTCGGCAGGCCGCATGAAATGCAACTTAACCACGGCCCCGGCAATCGGCTTGCCCTCTCGATCCAGTACGGCAACACGGAAAGATGCTGGTTTACCGACATCCGGCTCGCTACCCCACCAACCATAATGAACCTTCCAGCCGCGCTCGATCTGCTCATCGAGCGCATCATTATATTGATTGAACTGGCGCTCCTTTTGCTGGAAATCCCGCGCCACCGTACCTGGGAAAAAGGAGGTCACCTTGGTTCCCTCATCGGGCTTGGGCAACAAGTCCTGCGCGGCCCGTTGAGACAATCCGCTGGAAGCCAGCGTGACGAAAATGGAATCCAAAAGGACGACCACAGACAGGAAGATAATCACCGCTGCTGGCCCCCAATGGAAGGTCATCTTGGTGTCCTTGTCCTTCTTCGGCGGTGAGATAAACCCGAGGATAAATGCCGTGATGATGTAGAGCGTGACAACCATCGTGACAACGTCCGCACCCGGCCAGTTGATAATGCCAAAAGGGGCATACGCCGCAATCGACAGAATGCCCAGAACGGTAGCAATGGGACGACCCATCTGGGGCCAGCGCCACTTAAGCAGAAAAAACAGGACGATGATGCTGACGACACCAATGCTTGCAGGAAAAATCAAATTCATCTGAACACTCCAAAATCACCCAAGGCTGGGGGTTATCTCATCAGGATGGACGCGGGCGGCACCGGCCATCGGAACATCATCGAAAATAAGCCCCATCGGCGCCCAAGCAGGCACCGCAACGGGGCCATCCAAGCAGGGAAGCAGGGGCTCGTAAGCGACATCGGCATCTTTACTTGTAGTTGAAGCTGGTTTCCTGCTGGATTGGCGGAAATTTGCCCTGTTCGTCGATCAGCTTAAAAGTGATCACTTGGCGACGAACGCCACTCGAACCCGGCACACGAACATGCACGTGATAGTTTCGCGTGCCATCTGCGGGTATGTGCAAGTCCTTGAACCCACCGCTGATTGAAACTTCGGCATTTTTCACCCCCTCCACCTCCAGCTTCAAGTCCAAGGGTGTCTGTTCTTTGTTATTTATTTTCAATTCGTAATTGTTCTGGATCGAACCATCAGACATCAAGACGAACAGTGGCTGTCGAACCTGACGAACAGAAAAATCAGCTGGCTTGATGGATAGAACCCCATAGATCATCAAAGCTGAAACCAGAAGTGTGGCGACACCGTAACCAATCGTGCGGAATTTCAGCAGGCTTGGCTTCGCACCCGTCTCGATCTCCAGTTCCGAGGCATACCGGATCAAGCCATCAGGCCAACCACGCTTGGTCATGATTTCATTGCAGGCATCGATACACAGCCCGCAGGAAATACAGGCCAACTGCAACCCATCGCGAATATCAATGCCCGTTGGACAAACCTGAACACAGAGATTGCAATCAATACAATCGCCCGTACCCGCCGCATGGCGCTCTTCCAGAGTCATCAATCCCTTTTGCAGGGGCTTGCGGCCGAACGAACCCTCACCGCGTTGCGCGTCGTAACTCACGAGCAGGGTTTCCTTGTCGAACATCACCGCTTGAAAGCGAGCATACGGACACATGTAGATGCAGACTTGCTCTCGGGCAAAACCGGCGGCAACCAGCGTGGTAACCGTCAGAATTCCGGTCGTTATATAGGCAGCGGAAACTGCATGAAGGGTGAAGAACGAGACAAAAAGCTGAGGGGCATCGGCCCAATACGCGGTAAAGGTAAAGCCGGTCCAAAATGCGATGGTGGCCCAGATCAGCAGCGTCAGTCCTTTTTTCCCAATTTTTTCCAGATTCCAGGGTTGCTTTTCCAGCTTCAAACGCTTGTTGCGATCACCCTGAACCCAATGCTCCACCTTCATGAACAAATCGGTCCAGAGTGTCTGAAAACAGAAGTATCCGCAGAAAGCCCGCCCCACAAGTCCAGTGACAAAAAACAGCAGCCAAGCCGCCAGTATCAGAAAGCCGGCAAGAAGAAAAATATCCTGAGGGTGTATGACGAGATCGAAGATGTAGAAACGACGGCCAGGAATGTCGAACATGACAGCCTGATCAGGCCCCACAGGGCGAGCCCAGCGTAGCCAAGGCAGCAGGAAGAATATCGCATACGCCAACACCATAATGGTCGTCTTGAACCGGCGGAACCGCCCCTTGATCGATTTCGGGTGAATTGGCTCCCGGGGCTGATAAAGCTCTGGTTCCTGTTCTAAATGATCAACGGACGACATATATCACCTCAACTCCCAATGTGGATGTTCGCGCGCCCATGGGCGCGTGACTGAAATGACTACAGACAAATCTCATCCGAAAGAAATGGCTGAAGAAAAAAAACACCGGACAAGGCCGGTGTTTTTTGAGTATCCCTACGGTATCAACTACCGCCTAACTGACGCACGTAGACAGCCAGCAACCGGATTTGTTCCGGAGAGAGCCGATCACCAAACTTGGGCATTTGATGCTGAAGGCCATGATCAATCACACCTTCAACCAGCTTGACCTTGGCGTCGACGGTCTTTGCGCCCGGCACATCGACAAAATCCCAAACAGCATCGGTCAGGTTCGGCGCGCCGATCATCTGGTTACCCATACCATTGGCACCATGGCAGCCGGCACAGGTTGCAAACGATGCCTTGCCTCGGTTGGCGGCTTCTTCATTCACACCCGGCTGGTGCGAGAGACTCAGCACATACTCGGCCAAATCGGTCAGCTTAGCCCCTTTGTACAGGGCGCCAAAGGCTGGCATGTTGCCATGAATGCCATTCGTGATATCTGCAACAATCTTTTCGTAGCTATCACCATGAATCCAGTTGTTATCTGTCAGATTCGGGTAAGAGCCCTCGGGGTTCTGGGAAAGAACACCCTGACCACCCGTACCATGACAGGCCGCACAACTGTCCCCGAAGAGGGCATGCCCCATTGAGGTTGCAAAGTTCAGCGTATCTGGGTTCGCGGCAATCTGCGCGAAACTCATATCCTTCACTTTAGCCAACCACTCTTTCTGGGCCAGGGCGGACGGGCTAGATTCCATATCCTTGTTGAACAGGGCACGACTGTTCCAGTGTTCGGTCACTGTGGAGGTCTTGCCATCCTTGTCATGCACCGTAAAGGAGACGGTTTCAAGACCCTTGGTATAGGTGTCGGCATAAGGCCAGGCGGGATACAGGATCCAATAGACCACGGCAAACACGATCGTGCCGTAAAAGGCCCACAGCCACCAACGCGGCAAGGGATTGTTGTATTCCCGCAGATCACCGTCCCATACGTGACCGGTGGTCTCAACCTGACCTTTCTTATTTTCGGGAGTCTGACTCATTTTTGTTTACCTGCTCTTGATTTGCATCGGTAGGGATATGTTCATGGTCATCCAGGAACGGAATATCTTTGTAGGTTTCCAATCGCTGCCCTCTCTTACGGCTGGCGTAGGCGTACAGCACCACAATCACAAAAACCGTGAAAAGCAGCACCAGCTCGATTGGCTTGGCGATCTCGGGACGACCAATCCAGTTAAAAAATTCACTGATCAAGATAATTCCTTCCGGACACTAGGCCCAATCACCTAAATTTAGAGAAATAACCTTGGTTGTACTTGGAAAAGTCCACCATGGTACCGAGCACTTGCAAGTAAGAAACGAGCGCGTCCATCTTGGTGATTTCCTTGGGGTTACCATCCCAGTTCTGCGAAGCGGCCTCTTCCTTGACGGATTTGATCGCGTTCGGAATGTGGAACTGGTCAGCCAGCGTCTTGCCAAATTTCTTAACGTTGGCATCGTATTCCGCCTGAGTTTCAGAGTAAGGCACGCCAACATCCCTCAGCGCCTTCATACGATCGGCGATATCGCCATAGTTCAAAGGCTGCATCAACCACGGATAGGACGGCATGATGGATTCAGGAACCAACGACTGGGGGTGAATCAAGTGCTGAGTCATCCATTCGTTGGAGTACTTGCCGCCAACGCGGGCTAGATCGGGACCAGTCCGCTTGGAGCCCCACTGGAAGGGGTGATCGTACTGCGACTCGGCTGCGAGAGAATAGTGACCATAACGCAGCATTTCATCCCGGAACGGACGAATCATCTGCGAGTGGCACAGGTAGCAACCTTCGGCCACATAGATATCTCGCCCCATCTGCTCGAGGGGGGTGTAAGGATGTACGCCTTCAACTTTCTCGACCGTACCTTTGATATGGAACAGCGGGACAATCTCGACAAGCCCGCCGATACTGATCACCACCAACGTGAGGATGATCAGCAGGGCAGAGTTAATTTCAATACTTTCATGTTTCATCTGTTATTCCCCAGAAATCAGGTGCGCGCAACGGCAACGGCGGATTGATCTTGAACGTCAATCGCTTCACGACGGGCACCCCAGACGGTCATATAGAGGTTGTACGTCATCAGCAGCATGCCGAACAGGAACAAGGCACCACCCAAGGCACGGACCACGTACGGAATATGCATAAAGGTGACGGTCTCCACGAACGTGTAGGCAAGGTTGCCGTACTGGTCGAAGGCGCGCAGCATCAAGCCCTGACCAATACCGGATACCCACATGGCAACGATGTACAACACAATCCCGATTGTCGCGACCCAGAAGTGGGTGAAGACCAGTTTTGTCGAGTACAGCTTGGTGCCCCACAAACGAGGAACCATATGGTAGAAGGAACCGATGGTAATCATTGCCACCCAACCCAGCGCGCCGGAGTGTACGTGGCCGATGGTCCAGTCCGTGTAGTGCGACAGGGCATTCACGGATTTCAGAGACATCAGCGGGCCTTCAAACGTCGACATGCCGTAGAACGCCAGTGCAGTAATCAGGAACAGCATGATGGGATCGGTACGCAACTTATCCCATGCGCCGGACAACGTCATAATGCCGTTGATCATCCCGCCCCATGATGGCAGCAGAAGCAGAATCGAGAAGGTTGCAGCCAGCGTGCTCACCCAATCAGGGAGGGCCGTCCAGTGGAGGTGGTGTGCACCAACCCACATATACAGGAATGACAGCGCCCAGAAGTGAACGATCGACAGGCGGTACGAGTAGATCGGACGCCCCGCCTGCTTCGGCACGAAGTAATACATCATGCCGAGGAACGCGGCGGTCAGGAAGAAGCCGACGGCATTGTGGCCGTACCACCACTGGGTCATCGCATCTTGCACACCGGAGAACAGGCTGTAGGAATCCAGGCTATTCCAGGCTACCGGCACGGCCAGGTTATTAAAGATATGCAGAATTGCGGTCGCCAGAATAAAGGCCATGTAGAACCACAGCGCCACGTAGATATGCGGCTGACTGCGATTCCGGATAGTCATGGTGAACACCAGCGCATAAGCCACCCAAGTGACCAGGATGCCCAAGTCGATCGGCCATACGAATTCCGCATACTCACGGCCTTGCGTATAACCCATCATGTACAGGATCACGCCAATACCGATGCTCAGCTGCCAGCCCCAGAACGTGAATTCCGGTAGCCACTTGCCACCCCAAAGGCGGGTTTGGCAGGTTCGCTGCACAATATAGTAGGACGTAGCGAACAGAGCGCTACCACCGAAGCCGAAAATCACCAGACTCGTATGCACCGGACGCAACCGGCCAAACGTGATTTCAGCAATATCAAAATTCAGAACAGGCCACGCAAGCTCGCTAGCGATATAGAGCCCAGCACTCATACCGAGAAGCGCCCATACCATGGCCATGATGGCAAATTTTTTGACAATATCGTAATTATACTGCTCTGCCATACCGGCTACCGTGCTCGCAGACATCGTGACCCCTCCGCGTAATGTTTAATCCGGGTCGAATCAGATCGGTTCGACCCGCCTTTTGCAGGCTGCCTATATTAAAGCAATCTAATTCACACAAAAACCAACGAATTCTCTCGCCTAATCATAGCCAGCGCAAAGCAACCCAATGATTAATATAAGCAGGCTCTGCGCTCAAACCCCATAAATAAAAACAAACAGCGTCTAGATAAATATTTTCTATCGAGTGAATGCACACTTTTGACGCGTCAGATACCACACCATTACCAGGGTTTAGTCGCCAATTCGGCGGCGATGGGGGAAATACCCGCCCCCCAAGCCAACCCGTAAACGACTTCATAGGTCAAAGGGACACCCGCAGGCTCTCTTTGCCCTTCCAGCGCGCCCAAAAATGCTTGCCATTTCTGACGCCCCGTCAGCCCGGCCGCCCGATCAAACAGGGTATTTCCCACACCCACGCCACGCAGTTCCTGTAACAGGGACCGCGCATCCGGGTAATGGACGGTCAAACGCTCCTGATCCAGTACCGGATCAGACAGACAGGCCCCAACCAACGCATCACCGACATCATGCATATCAAGAAAGCCATGGATGTGCCTGCCCGAATCCACCATCGCCCAGGCCCGCCGACACTCTTGCAACGAGTCTGGTCCCAAGGTGGTGAACGAAAGCACGCCCCCCGGGGTCAGCACTCGCGCAACCTCGGCCAGCAACAGCCCCAGATCGTGGCTCCATTGTATGGCGAAGTTGGAAATCACGATATCAAAACTCGCCCCGGCAAACGGCAGACGATGCATGTCCGCGCAGACCACGCGACGACGCTTGATCCATCGGCCCGCTTTCGGCACCGTGCCGAGCATTTCCTCGGCTAAATCCAAGGCGATGACAGTCGCCTTGGGATAGCGGGCCTGCAATGCACGGGTCATCTGCCCCGTACCCGCGCCCAGATCAAGGATTCGCTTGGGTTCTAGCTTCAATAAATCGAAACGCTCGGACAAACGACGACCAGCCTCCTGCTGCACGACGGCGTACTGATCGTAACTGCGATGCGCCCGGTTGAATCGGGCACGAACTTGGCTGTAATCAAACATGGTGCTCTCACGCGCTCAAATAATTTCCGACACCACATACGCCGCCTGCGACCAGGGGACATCATGCCCCGCGCCCGGAATGACCTGCCATTGATTGGCTGAACCGACGGCAAGCCTCTCAGGCCATTTGGCATCAGGGACGAGGGGGTCGTTCGTCCCGTACATCCAGCGGATCGGAACTGGCGGCGCGGCCAGCAGGGTACGCTGATCAATCGCGGCCAACCAGTCAAGGCCGGCGATCAAGTCCTGGGGATCGGTAACCCGACTGATATTTTTTCCAGCCAGACCCGACCAATCGTCAAATTCTGCCAGCGCTCGGACGGGATCCCGACATACGCGACGATGTAAGGAACGCCAGTGTCCTGGTGCCACACCCGGCCACACATCTTTCTCTGCCAAATGCCGAGGGGTCGCTGATATCACCAGTGCCCGCAGGGGTCGCACTTTACCGCAGCCGATGGCTTCCAGAACCAAAGCCCCGCCCAATGACCACCCGACCCAGACTGTACGCGCACCCAGCGCAGATGACGGCAACGGACAGGGTGCATCGGATTCATGCAACCAGCGCCCCAGTTCGAGCCAGCCGATGCAGAGAACCCGCTCCGAAGGCAGTCCCTGCCGCTCCAACTCGACCACAATGGTCGACCACATATCGCACTTGAACGACCAGCCAGAGACCAGAACCACCCACTCTACGGTCGCATCAGCTTGGTTTTCGCCTCGGTCTGATACGCATGCTTTCGTCCGTTGCCAATCTGTCATTTGCGCTTTTGGAACCAAACTCGTGATAATGCGCCCCAGTTATTCATCGTCACCATCGGGAAGTTACCGTGTATTTTTCATCCTGGCCCAGCCTGATCGGCATCGCCATTGCTAGCTATCTAATCGGCTCGATTGCCTCGGCGGTAATTGTCGCACGAATATTCCAACTACCCGATCCACGTCAGGCCGGTTCAGGCAATCCGGGCGCAACCAACGTACTCAGACTCGGTGGCAAAAAAGCGGCCATCATCACGTTGCTGGGCGATCTGGGCAAAGGTCTGCTGCCTGTATTACTGCTACGTGCGCTCACGGCACCGGATGAAGCACTGGCCGTTGCGGCACTGTTTGCATTCATCGGACATCTCTTCCCGGTATTTTTTGGCTTCAAGGGCGGAAAGGGTGTTGCAACGGCAGCAGGGGCCTTGCTCGGACTCAATCCGATCATCGGGTTGCTGACAATCGGCACCTGGCTTCTGACCGCGCGGATCACCCGTTTTTCCTCGGCAGCAGCCATCGTCGCGGCAGTCTCTGCCGCACTTGCATCCGTGTACCTGACCAGCCCGCCGATCATGCTCGCCATCAATCTGATGTCAATAACACTGATTTATCGGCATCGGCAAAATATCCGTCGGCTGCTGCGCGGTGAAGAGCCACGCATTGGTCAGAAAACGCCGCCCGCCCCCTGATTCCGATCAGGCAACGGATTCCGCGTGCAGCGCACTCAATTCGGATAACGGCCAACGAGCGCGTACGGAAAACCCCGATACGAAATCCCGCTCTCCAGCCTGCAACCGCAGCGCGGCCACCAGCGCAATCATGGCCGCATTGTCCGTGCATAGCTCAGGAGCAGGGTAAAACACAGCCCCACCACAATCGTCCATGAGCGCTTTAAGTCGAGCACGTAAAGGTTGGTTGGCCGCCACGCCGCCCGCCAGAACCAGGCGATCGTAACCGGTCTGCGCCAGGGCCCGCCGAATCTTGATCACCAGCGTATCAATGACGGTTTGTTCGAAGGATGCCGCCACATCTTCATGCGCATACCCCGCAGCCACGGCATTGACCACGGCTGTTTTCAGGCCGCTGAAACTGAAATCCAATCCGGGGCGATCCACCATGGGGCGGGTAAAACGCACCGCATCCCGGCGTCCCTGCTGCGCCAGCCGGGATAATGCCGCGCCCCCGGGATAACCCAGCCCCATCAGTTTGGCCGACTTGTCAAACGCCTCACCGACGGCATCATCGATGCTTTCACCCAACAGGGTGTAGGCACCAACGCCTTCCACCGCGATCAATTGTGTATGGCCGCCGGACACCAGCATTGCCAGAAAAGGAAAAGTCGGCGCGGGGTCTTCCAGCATGGAGGCCAACAGATGACCTTCGAGGTGATGCACCCCGAGGGCAGGCCGATCCAGTGCACGTGCCAGGCCTTTGGCGAATGCGGCACCCGTCATCAACGCACCCTGCAGGCCGGGACCGGCCGTGTAACCCACCCCATCGATCATCGACCGAGACAACCCCGATTCGGCCATGGCAGATGCGAACATCAAGGGCAGCTTACGCACATGATCCCGCGCGGCGAGCTCGGGCACGACCCCACCATAGCGGGCATGCACGTCGGTTTGCGAATGAATCCGGTTGGTCAGCAAGCCCGATTCGGTATCGTAGATGGCGATTGCCGTTTCATCACAGGATGTTTCTACGCCCAATACGCGCATCGCGAACTCCGAAAGGTCAGTGACCGGTAAAACGAGGGATGTTACCTCAGGCGCGGATCAACCCGAAACCGGACGACCGAACCCCGAGGCTCGGCCTCCAGACCAATCAACCGTCATTTGCCCGCGGCGGTTCCCGCTGCCTCGTCCTGAATCAACTGATCGATGATCGCCTTCACCTTCGGCGTATTCCAATCAATCGCCGCATTCACCGAATATCGAATCCGTCCCTTATTGTCGACGAGAAACGAGCTGGGAAAGGCGAAGGCGCCCCACTGGGCAGCGACGTCGCCTTGACGATCGATCAGGACCGGGAACGACACATCGAATTTCTTCATGAAATCAGCCACGTGGTTGCGGGATTCCTTGAAATTGATCGATAGCACCCGCAATTTGCTCGCAGGATACTGCTTGGCCAGTTCGTTCAAGGAAGGGATTTCCTCAATGCAGTGCGGACACCAGGTAGCCCAGAAATTCACGACGGTCACGGCGGAATGATCCGCGGCGGCACCGCCATCCAAGCGGCGAACCTGACCAGCCAAGTCCGGTAACGCAAAATTGGGTGCTTTCTTCGGCGAAACCTCAATCAAACCGAATTCTTGCTCGATCGGCTTTTCCAACACCTCATTGACCGGCAACACGGTACTGGGATGGGGGGAATCGGTCAGCATCGTGATCCCGCGAAGAATCTGTGCCGGCAGGGCCTGCATGGCCAGTGCTTCCTGGGGCTTCATCAGATTGGGCAGATTTTTAAGCGTCTCGTTCTGAGGCGTCTTAAGGTGCATGGGAAAATAATCACGCACATCGGGAATGATCCAGCCATAGGTCGGGCTTCCTGCATTCTGCAGCGCATCGAGCAGGGACCCGAGGCGGTTGCGGTTGACGCCCCGCTCCGGCTCCAGAATCATCACGGGCATGTTCGTGGCGGGCACAATGCCCAGAAAACTCGGCTCCTGACCCGCCACGGGGGTACCCCGATACAGGTTCGGAAACAGCAGCACGGCACCGGCCACGGCGTGGGTATCCTTCGCCTCAACCTGCCATAACCGCATCCCGCGCAGGATGGGCACCGCCATGCGGTCCAGACCCACCAGGGCAACGGGTCGGCCGGTTTTGACACCCGCCTCAATCAGCGCACGGACGCCATGACCGGTCAAATCACGGACCGCATTGTTCGAGCGCGGCAGCAACAGGGAATTCAGCAAATCAACCATCCACACCGTAGCGCCTCGGCGCGCCAAGGCATGCGCCAGCGCAACTTCCCCGATCGTATCGCCATATTGATTGCTCAGCCACAGCACAAGCGGCCCCTCGGTGTTCTTTTCCCCGATCACCGTCACATCAAGCTCATTACCCTGCGCACCATAGGGCAGGGTAAACCCGGCCTCGGCCCGGCCCGCCACCAGCATCAACGCAACCAGCACCAGAACGCTCTTTATCATGATTTTTATTTTCTTCACCACGTCACCACCCTGCCCGTTGAAAACGGTCGACAATAAATTCATCCGGCACATGCCTCAACCTTAACCAATCATCCCGTACAATAGACGACCAATTCGGGCTTGGCCTGAGAATATTAACAACCTAACAATTAAACGAACCATGTTACCAGCCACCTCCGCACTACTGGAATCAAACCTGAGCCACTTGCCGCTGCTCCATCGGGGCAAAGTACGTGACCTCTATGCAATTGATACGCATCGCTTATTGATCGTCACCACCGACCGGATTTCAGCCTTCGATGTCATTCTGCCCACACCGATTCCGGACAAGGGCCGAGTTTTGACGGCTATTTCCCGTTTTTGGTTCGATCGAACACGGAATATTGTGCCCAACCAACTGTTGGCCGATCAATCGCTCGACGACATCATTCCGGATCCAGCCGAACGTGCTCTGCTTCAAGGGCGAACGCTCGTCACAAAACGGCTCAAGGCACTCCCCATTGAAGCCGTGGTTCGGGGTTACCTGATCGGCAGTGGCTATAAGGACTACACCGCCACCGGCGCTGTCTGCGGCATAGCGCTGCCCGCCGGACTCCCCCTCGCTGCCAAGCTGCCAGAACCGATTTTCACCCCTGCAACAAAAGCGGCCGTGGGCGATCACGACGAAAACATCGATTTTGACACCACCATCGACCTGCTCGGAAAACCTCTGGCGGAACAGGTGCGCGAAACGGCGATCCGGCTATACCAAGAAGCCGCCGATTATGCGCTTGAGCGTGGAATCATCATTGCCGACACCAAGTTTGAATTTGGGCTGGATGACCAAAACCAGCTGTACCTGATCGACGAGGCGCTCACGCCGGACTCCTCCCGCTTCTGGCCGGTAGATCAATATCAGGTCGGCATCAGCCCGCCCTCCTATGACAAGCAATTCATTCGTGACTGGCTGGAAACGCTGGATTGGGACAAAACGGCCCCCGGCCCGATCATTCCGCCAGATATCATGACCCAAACACGGGCGCGCTATCTGGAAGCCTATCATCGGCTCACCGGCAACACTGACCTCGAGTGATGAAGACCGCTGGTTCGATCGCCGAGCAACCCCCTGGGTGGGTCGTGCTCGGGACGGACACCGGTGTTGGCAAGACCTTCATCGGCTGCGGGATCGTTGAATCCCTCCGCGCACGGGGGTACCGACTGCGCGTACGCAAACCCGTAGAAACCGGCTGTACCAGCAATGGTGGGGAACGCATCCCGGCTGATGCAACCGCGCTGTGGATGGCCGCCGGACGCATCGAACCCCTGGAAACCGTGTGTCCGCTGCGCTTTCTTGCCCCATTGGCCGCACCCCTGGCTGCCCGGCAAGAGGGCACGCTTCTGCACTTCGCGGAAGACCTGGCCCCACAGCTACCGACACGAGCGGAATTACGCACTCCGACCACAGAACCAGACAAAACACGCTGGCTCATCGAAAGCGCGGGCGGGCTTTTGTCCCCCTTGGCCGAGGACGCCCTCGGCCTGGATCTGGCGCAATACACCGGCCTGCCCGTGATCCTCGTCGCTCCGGATCGCCTCGGCACCCTGAGCGGGCTCTTTGCGGCCCTGGAGGCACTGGACCGCCGACACATCCGAATCAGCGCCATCATTCTCAATCGACGCCCTGAAGATATACAGCACCCCAAAGAGGCTCGACTGGACAACCTGGGGCTTATCCACACCTGGTTGCCGCGCATTCTGACCCATGGCCCCCTGCCCGCCGTCCTGACTCAAGACATGCCCCCCCGCCCCGGCACACACTTCTCTGAAGGGATCGTTGCCGCACTCCTGGGCGAAACCAGTGAGCCCGCAGACCACTGATCCACGCGCTCAGACTTCGCCATCAAACAAAAAAGGCCCCGATTACTTGGGGCCTTTTTCAGGGTCACACAGGTGACCAGATAGCAAACTTACTTGCCGAGCTTCGCCGAATCAACGGTTTTCGCACCGTCATACATGCTGTACTCAACGAGGGAGCCGTCATACAGACGCGCCTTCTTGTCACCCACGATCTCGTGCGAGACAAACCACAGGCCGGACGCCAGGTGCCCCGTATTGCAATAATCGATCGTGCTCTTACTCGGATTCAGACCGACGGTCTTCATCATCGAAACATAGCTGGCTTTAGGCAGGAAACGTGCAGAGGCGCCGTCAGCCGTGGTCAACAAATCGGGCGACATATTCTTCGCGTCCGGCAAGTGACCGGGCTTTTCACCTTTCTTGGTAAAGACACCCATGTACTGATTAGCAGGACGGGCATCAGCTAACTGAACCGAGCCGGGGTGATCGACCGCATGTTTAACCTCTTTATAGGTTGCCAGGATCTTCTTGTCCTCACCCTTGACCATCCAGTCGCCCGGCTTGATCTCAGGGTTGTCGGTCGCTGCCGGCATGCCATCGGCCAGCCATTGCGCCATGCCACCATTCAGAATCGCCATGTTCTTCTGGCCGTAATATTTGAGCTGCCAATACAGACGTGTCGCTTCGTCGACATCAGGCGTCGATAAGCCTTTGGGTACAATCACGATCGGCTCATTCTTGTTGACACCCCAGGACTGGACCAGCGCTTCGAAAGTCGCCTTATCGGGAATCATGCCCTTAACTTTCTTGCCATCCACATCACGGGTTACGCGCACTTTCTTGAAATCGACGAAAGAGGCACCCGGAACGTGGCCAGAAACGTCAACGACAACGGTCTTACCGTCTTCTTTCTTTATTTCAGGCGCAGTGGTGAATGCCTTCATCGGGCCACTGATTTGCAGCACCTTAACGTCATTCAGATGGGCATTCAGCCAAGCCGGATCGACCAACGGACCTGGTACGTCAAGCGCAAAGGCACTTTGCGCCCCCATTGCGGCAGCAAAAACCACCGGGACAAATACAAATCTTTTTTTCAAGCTCATTAGCATCAACTCCTTCTTCCACATTAAAGCGGCAGCGGCCTCTTGCGCACCCCTACCACGCCATAAAATAGCCTAACTTCTAATAAACCAACCAATCAGACCACAGCACGGGATAGCACACCAAATACATTTACTTATACCTGATAACGGGATTGGGCCTCCTGCTGAATCAGGGACAGCACGGCTATCAGGTCGATGCGTTCTTCACTCAACACCTGAAGCGCCCGATCTTCCAACACAGACTCTGGCAAAGTCGCCGCGCCGGACCAGCTTAATGCCGCATCCCGATCCTGCAGCAGCTGAACGATCTGGGGCCAGATCAACCGGGGCACCATCATCAGCCAACGCGACACCAGCCAGGAGGGGCGAGCCCGATCAATCACGAACCGATCAGGCAAGAGCGACAACACCACGCCCGCCGGGCGCATCTCCTCATCGGTCACCCAGCGGTTCGTCGTAAAAGCTGTACGCACCTGCCCCTGCGCGTCCAGCGACACACCAATCACATGACTGAATCCAGCGGAAGACGCTGGTCGAACAAACAAATGGAAATGCCCATGTTCCTCAGCCGGACGCTCCGCCTGATCGTGCGCATGGTAGTAATACATGGCGCCGGTGTCCGTATCCTCAACGTCGCCTTCGGGATAGTGCTGCCAACGTAGCAGCGTGAGATCAGCCTGATCGCGTAGCAATTCGTCAAGTATCGTGAGGTTGTCCTGCGCCAAGGCGCGATGGATGGCATAGAACTCATCGGCCGCATCCAGAAGATCCTCAAAAGCAGTATCAGGAAGCGTACGCAACCAGGACTGATAAATTGCCACATGTTCCGCCGACCAAGGGGAAATCATCTCCCCCTGCACATTTGTCACGACATCTACCACCATCCGAAACACCCCACCCGAATACCGTTACCATCGGCTCGTGCAAAAACAGAGCGCGTCAATCGGCAAGCAAGTGGGAGAGAAGGCACGTTAACGGTCAATGACTGCTGGGGGCACAAGGATTTCCGCCACGGCTGGCCGGGGCACAAGGATTTCCACCACGGCTGGCCGGGGCACAGGGATTTGCGCCACGACTGGCCGGGGCACAGGGATTTCCACCACGGCTGGCCGGGGCACAGGGATTTCCACCACGGCTGGCCGGGGCACAGGGATTTGCGCCACGGCTGGCCGGGGCACAGGGATTTCCACCACTGGCCTGGGCGGATGAAATAGGTAAAAGGGCGTCCATGGGCACTGGAAGCACCGCTGCACCGGAAATGGCAATCGCCAATGCCGGGATTGACGCCGTCAGGAGACGGCGTGATTTCTTGGAAATTCGTGAATTTGCGTTGTTCATGAGGTTAAATTACTCCAGATTGAATTAACAAAATTGCAGATCATCAAGTGGATAAGCCCGTCATTTGCGCACGAGCACGAATGAGGCGATGAAACACAACCTCACCCTTGGATTAATGAGCACTCGTCGGGATGGCGCCAGCACCCAGCGGACCACGAACCGGGCTCCCGCCCTCAACCGCTTCATCCGCAGGGTCTTCGCCCGTCACGATATCTTCCGCGGTGTATACCCCGTGGCTGCGCCCTTCAAGCATCCGGGCAAGCCAGAACCCGATGCCGGCAAGCACGATCATCCCAACGAACACCACCCAGGGCGAGACACCCAAGAGAGCGGGTAAGGTTTTCTCACTGATCCGGGCCGAAGTCATGATGCCGTGGATCAGCGAAGTGTCAAACACCCCCGCGAATCCGAAAATCCCGATCACCATACCCAGCATGAATACCAAACCATCGATACGACCGGATACAAAACCGACCACCGACGTTCCCGGGCAATACCCGCCCACAGCGAATCCGGCGCCAATCAAGGCTGCGCCCGTCACGGTGGCCCATAGGAACGTGGTGGGTACGAAAAACCCCTGAGCACCGAAGTAATTCTTGGTTTGCAGCAGCAAAATCCCAAAGGCGGCAACCAGGATGGCCGTGAACATCACCTTGAAGACCGACCAGTCGGTCAGACGGAATTGCGCGGTCAATTTACAGGGCGAACCGAATCCGGCCTGCTCAAGCACGTAACCAAAAAGAATACCGGAGGCCAACGCCGTACCTGCTATGCCGTAATCCATCACCAAACCCTCCGCATCAACGCGCTCATGCTCAGACCGACCACAAAAAACACGACGAGAAAGATGAAACCGCCGATACCCAGCATGGCTGTACCGGACAAGCCTACACCACTCGTGCAACCGGCGGCCAATCGCGAGCCAAATCCGGCAAGCACCCCGCCCAACAAGGCCAGCACAAGACGAGTCCGTGGTGAAATCTTGCCCGCGCCGACATCAATCTTGATTTTAAAGCGACCGGCGCCAACCGCTGCCAGCAGTGCTCCGATTGCCACTCCGACGACCTCAACCACAATCCAGTTCGCCAATGGGTTGGCGTGGTTCGCAACCATACCGCCGAGATAGCCATTGGTTTCTATGGCCGTTGGGGCGACCTGCATGCCAAACCAGGCCGCAATCCGTGCAAACGTGCCGGAAGCGCCGACACCATTCCCCACCAGGACAAAGGTAAGAATCAAGACCAGACCAAGCACAACACCCGCCACTACAGGGGGCCACAGCGGGCGAACCGGAGAACACTCAGACATGGATTACTCCTAAAATAAAAAACCATAAGAAGCGAGGTTTTAGCCTATCGCACAGCAAATCACCTAATTGTCTTGTTTGATAGATCCATTCGCCGACTCTATTACTATTTCAGCCTCAATTAATAACCTTATATATCAATATATTAAAATAGACCATATTGATGACGGCAAGAGACCTTCATCAACATGACTGAATTTAGAACGAGGCAGACTCCGCTTCGAGATAGGCCAATGAAGAATACTTGCCAATATTTTCGTCGAATCCTTTCGTCACCTTTGCGTATTTCTGCACACGCGGGTCATTCAGGGCAAATTCCTTGGCCGCGTTGGGCCCTGCGAAATCCTTGACCGCCCGCTCGGCCGATTGGTAAATCCCCTCGAACAGCTCGCGGTTATGACGCAGCACCTCTTGGCCGGGATGACCATGGGCCGGGACCCATAGCGCGCCGGGGATCGCAGCCTCCAGGGCATCGTAATTTTTAAAGGTGCCTCGGAAACTACCATCGTCCATAAAGGCGATGCGGTTATCCATCGCGACATCACCGACATGAACCAGCTTCTGACCCACAATCTCCAGACTGATGTCCGAAGGCGTATGGGCCGTTCCGTAGAAATGCACCTTGATCTTCGTATCCCCAAAATCCAGCACATCGCCATGGGCAACGATTGTGTTCGGCGGCGTCACCACGGTACCCAGCGTGGCATTACCCGTGGCACGCTCCATAAGATGACTCCAAAACTCGCCCTGCCCCGTCTTGATCGCCGAGGCGGTTTTTTCATGCGCGTATATGGGCAGATGGGGATTTTGTTCCGCGAATGCATGATTTCCGAGCCAGTGATCGCCGTGATAATGGGTGTTGATAACAGCGACCACAGGGGCATTCGTTACCTTGCGAATCTGGCGCAAGGCCATTTCCCCGATTTGTTTCGATGCGCCACTATCAATCACTACGACCCCTTTTCGGGTCGTGACAAACGTGACATTACTCATCATCCCCTGGTTCTCGACAGAGGGAAAACCCCAGGGGGAGATCACGCAATAGACGTTGTCAGAAAGCCGTGTCGCCGCGATATCCGGCACCTTGGGGCCAGCGATGACCAGTTGCTCCTCAGCAAAAACCCGGGACGAATAAGCAAGGGGCACGGTGGCAAAACTCGCCAGCCCTCCCACCGTTTTCAAAAAACGGCGGCGTTGAGCAGGGCTCCGGTCATGACGATTCATGGTTATATTCTCTATTTAATAATTTAAACCCACCAAGGGTTTTATCGGAATAATCCGACGCCTCGTATTTCTTATCTTGGTTTGCTCCATGAATAATTTCAATGCCCGTATCATCAATTGTTTTAATAAAACCCCAGAATTGCTTGGGGGATAGAACGGCAATTGCCGTGCACACTGCATCCAGGATCGCACCACCGGTGCGCGCACTTTCCATGACAGCCTTCACACGGAGAGACAGGTACAATCAGGTATCACCCGAACAACCAAAGGTACATTTTGTGACCTGCTCCAATCACACGCATTGCGCGCCCACTGCGCTCGCTCATGCCGAAGCGGTCTGCCTGGCACGCGGCGCTCGGCTGACCGCGATCCGGCGGGCCGTTCTGGAAGAAATATGGGCCGATCACGAAGCCACGAAGGCCTATGAACTGATTAGTCGTCTCTCCCGAGAAGGCAATCCGATCAAGCCCCCGACTGTCTATCGCGCCCTGGATTTTCTCCTGGCCCATGGTCTGATCCACAGAATCGAAAGTCTCAACGCCTTTGTGGGTTGCAGTCATCCCGACGCCGCCCATCAGGCCATCATGCTGATTTGTGACCAATGTGGAACCATCCACGAGCAGTCCAGCGAAGATCTCAATGCATTGCTGGGCGGCATCGCGCATCGGCAGCAATTCACAACATTCCAGCAATCCATTGAACTGCACGGCCTGTGTCTCGATTGCCGGGGCGGCGCGCCCCAGAGCAGCGGATAAGCCCCGCGCACAGCACCGCCGGACGCCGCATTCCGTCAAAAGATCCCGACGGCCAGCCGCCTTTCGCGCTAAAATCCCCAGTCAAACAACCGTGTTCGAGACGCCCCCAGCCATGATGCCCACACCGCAAGAAATCGCCCAACTCCGCGCCGACCTCACGCAGCACGTCTCGCTCATGGGACAGGATCTCGATCTTCGCTCGACCTGGGGGCTGTTTTCCCCGCGACAAATTGACGATGGCACAAAATTGCTGCTCGATTTCCTCCCGCCGCCGGCGCCCGGCCAAACAGTCGTGGACATGGGCTGTGGTTATGGGCCGATCGGTCTGGCGCTGGCCAAGGCCGAGCCAAGCGCTTCCGTCATCCTGCTGGACAAGGATTTTGTTGCCTGCGAATACGCGACAGCCAATGCGGCACGCAATCACCTCGGCAATGTCACGGTCAAGCTCAGCAATGGGCTATCCGCCATTCAGGGCACCCAGGCACATCGGATCATCTCCAATGTCCCCGCCAAGGTGGGCAAGGAGCTATGGTCGATCATGCTCTTCGATGCCTGGCAGGCGTTGCACCCCGAGGGGGAAATCTGGTTTGTCAGCATTAATGGCCTGCGCGACTACTTCAAACGCACCTTCCACGAACAATTCGGCAATTACGACAAAATCAAGCAGGGACGGGATTACACCATTCACAAGGCGATCAAGCGCTAAGAAAATCCGGGCGAAGCTCGGAGGCGCTCCGGTCAATGACCTTCCCGACGAAAAAACACACCAAGATTCAGGTCCAGGGCGACGTAAATGGCAACAGATTTTTACACATGGCGCATGCTCGGCGACGGTCATGCAGCGTTACTGCCGCTATCGGATGAAACCCCGAGTGCGGGGCCCGTCTGGCTTCACCTCAATTTTGCACAGCCCGAGACGCATGAATGGATTCGCGCACAAACGGATCTGGATGTCACGGTTCAGGATACCCTGCTCGCCGAAGTGACCCGTCCCCGCGCCCTGATCCTGGATCAGGGCTTGCTGTTGACGTTACGCGGCATCAACCACAATCCCGGCCAGGAGCCGGATGACATGGTCGGGATTCGAATGTGGATCACCCCGCGCCGCATCATCAGCACCCACTTGCGGCCGCTACGGGCGGTCAACACCCTGCAACGCGATATGGAAACCAACAACGCGCCCAAGGACGCCGGACAGTTTGTGACCCGGCTGGTCGAACTGCTCAACGACAATATGCTCGACACGATCGAGGAAATTGACGAGCTGACCGACAACTATGAAAAAGCCATGTTGCGGAGTAAAGATACCGAGCCGGTATCCGATCGCGACCTAGCCGATCTGCGCACCATGATCCTGACCCTGCGCCGCTATCTCGGTCCTCAGCGTGACGCCCTGCTCTCCGTGATCGGAAGCCATCTGAGCTGGGTAAAAAAGGGGTCGGTGCAACGATTGCGGGAGGCGGAAAACAGACTGACCCGCTATATCGAAGTACTGGATGCCTCGCGGGATCAGATGCGGATTATTCAAGAGCAGATGCAAACCCGATCCAACAATGAACTCAACAAGCAGCTCACGTTCCTGACCGCACTATCGGCCATTTTTCTCCCGCTGACCTTTATCACGGGACTCTTCGGGGTCAATATTGCCGGCATTCCCGGCAACCAGAGTCCGTCCTGGGCATTCTCCGCCTTTAGCCTCGTACTGGTTGCCATCGGGGGCCTGTTGATCTACCTGTTCAAACGCGCCCGCCTGTTCTGAGCGCAGGCCGGGAGCACTCAGCTGCGGCGCTGAATTCGATAGATGGCATGCTCGCCGAACCAATTCGGCAACGCACGCAACAAGGGAGATTCCCGCCGCGCACGATCCACCACCGCCCGATCCAGAATCTCGATATCGAGCTCCGCACAGAGGGATTCGAAATCGGTGAGCGTGCACAGATGAATGTTGGGCGTGTTGTACCAGGGATTGGGCAGCGCCCGATTGATCGGCATGTGCCCCAACAACCCCAGTTGCACCCGGTTGCGCCAATACCCCATGTTCGGAAAGGTCACAATGCCCTCCCGTGCGACCTGAAGCATGTCCACCAGCAGACGCTCCGGATGACGGATCGCCTGAATGGTCTGGCTCACGATCACGAAATCAAATGACTCCGGCGTAAACCAGTCGCTGATCCCCTTGTCCAGATCTTCCTGGATGACATTGAGCCCGCGCTCAATACAGGCAGCTACCTGCTCATCCTGCAACTCAAGGCCCACGCCAGTCACCTGACGCGTGCCGATCAGATGATCCAGCAAGGCGCCATCAGCACACCCCAGATCCAGCACTCGGCTTTTGGGCGTGATCCACTCTTCAACAATATGCCAATCGGGTCGAATCATGCCGGGTCTCCCCCATCAATCTGGGCCAGATACCCGGCCAGCACCCGGTGGTAGTAGGGAATCGAGACCAAAAAGGCATCATGGCCGTGATTCGATTCGATCTCGGCATAGGACACCCGCTTGCCAGATGCCAGCAGGGCCCGCACGATCTCGCGCGACCGTTCGGGGGCGAACCGCCAATCCGAGGTAAAAGAAAGCACCAGAAAGGACGCCTTCACCGAGTCCAGCGCTGCCGCCAGATCGTCGCCAAACCCCTGCGCCGGGTCGAAATAATCCAGGGCCTTGGTCATGAGAAGATAGGTATTGGCGTCAAAACGATCCACGAAACTTGAGCCTTGATAACGCAGATAGCTTTCCACCTGAAACTCGACATCGAAACCATACTGAATCTGTCCGGCGCGCAACTCACGCCCGAACTTGGCCCGCATGGCATCGTCCGACAAATAAGTGATGTGACCCAGCATCCGCGCCAGCATCAGGCCACGCCGCGGAAGCATGCCCTGTTCGGCATAGCGACCACCCTGAAAATCAGGGTCGGTAATGATGGCCTGTCGGGCGACTTCGTTAAATGCGATATTCTGCGCCGACAGCTTAGGGGCGGCCGCAATTACAATCGCATGGGATAGTGCATCGGGATAGTTAATGGACCACTGCAATACCTGCATCCCGCCTAGACTGCCGCCAATCACTGCGGCCCAATGGGCAATCCCGAGCCGCTGCATCAGCCGGTGCTGCGACTGGACCCAATCCCGAACCGTCACAATGGGGAAATCCGGGCCATACGGCTTGCCGGTAGCCGGATCGAGACTCAGCGGACCGGTCGACCCCTTGCAGCCTCCCAGATTGTTCAGGCTCACCACAAAAAACCGATTGGTATCGATGGGCTTTCCCGGCCCGATAGCCGAATCCCACCAACCGGGCTTGCGATCCGTTTCGCCATGATAACCCGCCGCATGATGATCACCGGATAAGGCGTGACAAATCAGAATGGCATTGTCGCAAGCCGCATTCAGCGTGCCATAGGTCTCATACACCAGCGCGTAGGACGGCAAAGTACGCCCACAATCCAGCGCCAGCGGCTCATTGAACACGGCGACCTGAGGCTGGACGATGCCGACGGAGTGGCTACTACGAAGATCAAGCCCTTTTTTGGACAAATCAGTCAATCGAAACACCCTGCACATTGAACCGACGGATTGCGAACCTGCCCACAATCAGCGCCGAAGAGAAACCAATCTAAAACCCGGCTCACGCATGAAACCCGCTACCTAGCCTATTAGCAGGTTGCCCACGGTAATCTGCAAAACCTGAATCAGTAACAAAACCGCCAAGGGGCTCAGGTCTATCCCAGACAACGGCGGCAAAAAGCGCTGCATGGGCCTCAACAGCGGGTCCGTCAGTTCTTCAAGCAAGGATATGGCCGGGGAACGGGTATTACCGATCCAGGACGCTACCGCACGCATCAATATCGTCCAGAAAAACAGATCCGTCACCATCAAAAACGCAAAATAAAGGCTGTTAACCAGCAGGGCTACCGCAGAAACAGACAATCCCTTCATCGCGGCCAGTATCCAGACCATCAGCACAATCAACACAAGCGCCATCAATAAGGCAGCCAGATCATGCCGCCCGGTCTTTGGCAGCACTCGGCGCAGCGGATTGAGCACCGGATTGGTCAGTTTGACGATCGACTGCGTCACCGGGTTAAAAAAATTTGCCCGGAACAGTTGAAGAAAATAACGAACCAACGCCATGAAAATCAAGAGTTCAAAGAGCGTGCGTACCAAAAAAAGGACCGGATCACCAAAACTGCCATTCATTTAGTACGTACTCCCGGACAGTTCCCGACCCAGTTCCTGACTCCGCGCATGTGCGGCCGTCAGCGCCTGCAGGAAAGCACCCCGCAAATCGGCCGCTTCCAGAGCGGCGATTCCACGCTCCGTCGTCCCATTGGGAGAAGTGACACGCGCCCGAAGTTGCGCCGGCGATTCGTCCGCCGTCATGGCCAACCGTGCTGCACCGTATACCGTCTCCAGTGTCAACAATCGGGCCGATTCTGCAGGAAGACCCAGCGCCTCAGCGGCAGACTGCATCGCCTCCATCACCAGAAAAACGTAAGCAGGTCCGCTACCCGATAGTGCTGTCACCGCATCCATATCTGCTTCCTGCTCGATCCACTCGACCAGGCCCACCGCACGCAGAAGGGATTCGGCCTGATTCCGCTGCATTGGGGTCAGCGCAGGGGTCGCATATAACCCCGTCGCACCACAACCCACCATGGCGGGGGTATTAGGCATGGCACGCACAATGGCCGCATGACCACCCAGCCAATCCTGCAGCATCACCGTACCGATACCCGCCGCCACGGAAACCACGAGTTGGTCTGGTGCCAGCGTCGGTTGCAGTTGCGCGCACACGGCCTGGACCTGGCTGGGCTTGACAGCCAGGACAATCACATCCGCGCCAACAATCGCATCAGCATTGTCTTCAGTTACCTCGACGGCATAGACACTCGCCAACAACTCCCGACGCGCAGCCGTCGGATCGGCGACCATTACAATCGGTGGCTCGGCATGCGTGCCGTTCCCCGGACTGCGCCGCAATCCTTCGATAATGGCGGTGGCCATATTGCCACCCCCGATAAATGCCATTCGCGTTGCCTGCATACCGCCCCCTAAAACCTGATGCGATCGACACCCTGATCAATCACAAAGAACACTTCAACCGCTAAAAGTATCACGATTCGGCCCCGTTCTGCGCGCGCCGAACAGCGCCGTACCGATCCGGACCTGCGTACTTCCGGACGCAATAGCCACGCTAAAATCGTCACTCATGCCCATCGATAGTTCGGGAAGTACCGGATTCAACTGATCATTGAGTGCAGCAAGACGCGCAAAGGCATCCACCGAGTCCGGTGCCGGAATGGTCATCAACCCCATCAGCTGGAGCCGGGACAAACCGCGACAAAGGGTAACCATCTCGGGCACATCCTGCGGGTTGACCCCCGCCTTGGATGCTTCCTGATCCAGGTTGACTTCAATTAAAACCTTGAGTGGCGGCAAGTCGGCGGGGCGTTGTTCATTTAAACGCTGAGCAATCTTGGGTCGATCCACGCTATGTACCCATGAAAAATACGTCGCAATAGCGCGCGTCTTGTTCGACTGAATGGGTCCGATAAAATGCCAGGTTAGTTGATCCGTCCACCCCATCCCCCGCAATTCCTTCTGCTTTGCCACCGCTTCCTGCACGTAACTTTCCGCAAAATCACGTTGCCCGAGTGCGGCAAGTTCCGCCACGGCTTCTGCCGACTGCCCCTTGCTTACCGCCAGCAATGCAACGTCTTTCACGGGGCGGCCTGCACGCATCATCGCCTCGGCAATACGCGCTTTGACCATCTCATATCGATCCGACAACGAATTCAAGTTGCACCCCGCCACAGTTCGATTTATTTTGTACTCCACGTTCACGCGCATTCTGGAACATTGCGAACGGCAAATTGGCCGATGACAGTCGCTCGCGCGGCACAACGGAACGGCTGAGCACGTCTCAGGCCAAAAATGATATGTTGTGACGGCGAGATATGCGAGCTTCATACGGATACTCGCCACAGCGCATGACCGGAATGACGAACAACGGATCATCCATTAAAATGCTTATCCGGTTTCAGGGATTCGCACACAAGGACTACACATCATGGCAGAGCAACGTGGCATTGATTCTCTACTCAATTTCTCCGTAAAAAACGGCGCCTCGGATTTACATCTGTCAGCTGGCGAACAGCCCCGGGTACGGATTGACGGCGACATCCGGAAAGTCAACGTTCCCGTGATGGAGCACAAGGACGTGCACGCCATGGTGTATGACATCATGAATGACAAGCAGCGCAAGGAATTCGAGGACAACCTTGAAGTCGATTTTTCCTTCGAGCTACCGGGCGTCGCACGCTTCCGTGTGAATGCATTCAACCAGAACCGGGGCGCCGCGGCCGTATTCCGGACCATTCCCAGCGAAATTCTCTCCCTCGAGCAGCTCGCCGCGCCTAATGTATTCAAGGATCTATGCCTGTTCCCGCGCGGCATCGTTCTCGTTACGGGGCCAACGGGTTCAGGTAAGTCGACAACCCTGGCGGCGATGGTCAACTACATCAATGAAAATCGCAGTGATCACATCCTGACGATCGAAGACCCCATCGAGTTTGTCCACCAAAGCAAAAAATGCCTGATCAACCAGCGTGAAGTACACCGAGATACCCACAGCTTCAATGCAGCCCTGCGTTCTGCTTTGCGGGAAGATCCGGACGTCGTTCTGGTCGGCGAGATGCGCGATCTGGAAACCATCCGTCTTGCCCTGACGGCTGCCGAAACCGGCCACCTCGTATTCGGCACACTCCACACCAGCTCCGCCGCCAAGACCATCGACCGGATCGTGGACGTCTTTCCGGCTGCAGAAAAGGACATGGTTCGCGCCATGCTTTCCGAGTCCCTGCGTGCCGTCATCTCACAAACCCTGCTGAAAAAGATTGGCGGAGGCCGAATAGCGGCACACGAAATCATGCTGGGCAGCCCCGCTATTCGAAACCTGATTCGCGAAAACAAGATTGCCCAAATGTACTCCGCCATCCAGACCGGGCAGACCCAGGGCATGCAAACGCTGGATCAGAACCTGCTGCAGCTGGTGAAACGCGGCCTTATCGCCAAGGACGAGGCGCGCGCACGTGCTCAAAACAAAGCCGATTTCATGTAATTTCGCGCCTTCGCATCAACTGTGCTGCCAGAATTTAGGAATGTTCAACTATGGATCGTCAACAAGCGGCCAACTATGTTCAGGGATTGCTGCGCAAAGCCGTAGAACTTGAAGCCTCGGACCTGTTCGTCACCGTCGGGGCTCCGCCCTGCGCCAAAATCAACGGTGAAATCACGCATCTCGCCGAAACGAGCCTGTCCACCAGCCATACCCAGATGCTGGTTCGCTCCATCATGAGTGACAAGCAGGTCGCGTCTTTCGAGGAAACTCACGAGGCCAATTTTGCCATCTCACTGCCAGGAATCGCCCGATTCCGGGTCAATGCCTTCATGCAACGGGGCAGTGTCGGCATGGTGTTGCGGATGATCCGCTCGGAAATCCCCAAGTTTGCGGACCTGATGCTCCCCAAGGTGCTTGAAGACATATCGATGACCAAGCGTGGTCTCGTTATTTTTGTCGGTGCAACCAGCTCGGGCAAATCCACCTCGCTGGCCGCCATGCTGGATTATCGGAATGAAAATTCCGCTGGCCACATCGTGACCATCGAAGACCCGATCGAATACGTACATCGACACAAGAAATCCCTTGTGACCCAACGTGAGGTTGGGGTAGACACCGAAAGCTTTGGCACCGCGCTCAAAAATACACTGCGTCAGGCCCCTGATGTCATTCTGATCGGCGAAATCCGCGATCGAGAAACCATGGATCACGCCATTGCTTTCGCGGAAACCGGGCACTTGTGTCTGGCGACACTGCACGCCAACAACACCAATCAGGCGTTGGACCGGATCATCAACTTCTTCCCGGAAGAGCGTCGACTGCAGTTGCTGATGGATCTCTCCCTGAATCTCAAGTCCGTGATTTCCCAGCGCCTGCTGCGCAAGGAAGAAGGTAGTGGTCGAGTCCCTGCCGTAGAAGTGCTGATCAACTCGCCCCTGATCGGCGACTTGATCTTCAAAGGCGATGTGCACGAAATCAAGGAAGTGATGAAGCGTTCCCGTGAACTGGGTATGCAGACCTTCGATCAAGCGCTACTCGATCTCTATGATCAGGGGCTCGTCAGCTACCAGGAAGCACTGCGCAATGCAGACTCGCAAAATGACCTGCGACTGAATATCAAGCTCCATAGCAACCGTGGACTCCCTGCAGGGCACGACGCAGGGGACGAGGGATTGAGCGTAGAAAAAGACGACTGAACATCTGACTGACGCAAGAGCTAAGGAATCGCTGCGCGCTTCAGCCAACACCGTGAATTGGACAAGCGGGATTTTACCCGCCACTACCGACAACCCCCCCGGGTGCAAGGACCCCTCATCATGAATGAAACCTCGCTTGATCCCTATCTGAAACTGCTTGCCGACAAGGAAGGCTCGGATCTCTATTTCAGCACCGGAACGATGCCCGCCCTCAAAATCCAGGGTGAATTGCGCTTCATCGGCAAGGATCGACTCAAGCCCGGGCAAATTGAGGAGCTGGCCCGTTCCGTCCTCACGCCGGATCAAATCGACCTGTTTCACCGTGAAATGGAGTTGAACCTGGCGCTCAGCCGCCCCGCCCTCGGACGATTTCGAGTCAATGTGTTCATGCAACGTGGCGAATGGGCCATGGTCATCCGTTTTATCAAAAGCGATATCCCTCGGGTAGCGGACCTAAACCTGCCTGCCGTCATCGAAAAGCTGGTCGAAGAACGCCGCGGGCTAATCATGGTGGTCGGTGCCACGGGTTCCGGCAAATCGACCACGTTGGCGGCCATGATCGATTACCGCGCAGAAGCGATCCCGAGTCATATCCTGACGATTGAAGACCCCATGGAATTTGCCTTTAGGCATCGCAATTCCATCGTCAACCAACGTGAAGTCGGGGTAGATACCATGAGCTATGGCGCCGCCCTCAAGGAAGCGCTGCGTGAAGCCCCCGACGTCATCATGATTGGCGAAGTCCGCGATCGTGCCAACATGGAGCATGCGCTGGCCTATGCGGATACGGGGCATCTCTGCTTGACCACCCTGCACGCCACCAATGCACACCAGGCACTGGATCGCGTCATCCGGTTCTTCCCCTCCGATGCGCGCGATCAATTGCTGATGGATCTTTCACTGAACCTGAAAGCGATCATCTCCCAACGATTGGTCGTCAGCAATCAGGGACATCGGGTGCCTGCCGTCGAAATCATGCTGAACACACCGTTCATTGCCGATCTCATCAAGCGTGGAGAAATCGACGCCATGAAGGACGCCATGGAGAAAAACGAACTCGAAGGCTCTCAAACCTTCGACATGTCGTTGCATGCGCTCTGGAAGAACGGTCGTATCGACCGGGAAGAAGCGCTCAAGAATGCGGACAGCCGCGCCAACCTGGAATGGCGCATGAACTTTGGCGGCAGCCGAGAAGAAATGCGGGCGACTGCCAGCCGTGCGAGCAGCACGCACGTCAAGGCCAGTGCCAGCCACGATGGCGATCTCCCATCCCTGGACTAAGAAATCGCCCCATCGCTAGCAAGGTCAAATCAACCCGACCTTCGCAATATTGCCGCCACCGAACGGGATTCACTTGCCCCGGCACCTGCGACAACGGATAATGCCGTTCTGCTGCGGGTGTAGTTCAATGGTAGAACTTTAGCTTCCCAAGCTAATAGCGTGGGTTCGATTCCCATCACCCGCTCCACCAGATCACGCCACAGCCATTGCCTGGCAAACCGAATAGGAATAATTGCCATTCGGCTGATAAGCATCAGGATACTATATTTCATCCTGCCCCACTGGGGCCGGTGATTTTCGGAATCACTCATCGCATTCGAGAGCAACCCACTTGGCCCAAGCCGATTGCATCATTGTTGGTAGCGGTATCGCCGGTCTCGCCACCGCCTTGGCACTCTGCCAAAACGGGCTGAACGTCACGGTTATCGAACGACAGTCGATCGGTCGCGAGGCTTCATGGGCCGGCGGAGGCATCGTCTGCCCGCTGTACGGCTGGCGTTATCCCGAACCCGTGATGCGACTGGCCGCTCTGGGCATGGCCGCCTACCCACAATTCATCGAAACGCTCGGCGAGCTGAGCGCCATTGACCCGGAGTATCACCCCAGCGGGATGCTCATCCTGGACCCACACAGCCAGAAGGACCAGCCCGCAGAGATCCTCGACTGGGCCAGTCGCCACCAAATCACGGCAGAACTCTCAGCCGCCCGGGCGCATTTTCCCCATCTGAGCGAACGCGAAGCACTGTGGCTACCCACGATACACAATACGCGGAACCCACGGTTGTTAAAGGCGTTGACCGAAGCCGTCACGCGCGCGGGCGTTCAACTCGTCGAGCAGACTGCCGTTCAGCATGTTTTGATTGAAAATCGGCAGGTTACTGGCGTACAAACGGCAGCAGGAACGCGATTGGCCCCCTGCGTTCTGGTGACTGCCGGCGCCTGGTCCGGTTCGTTCGCACCTGGCCTCACACCCACCACTGTTTTCCCCGTTCGCGGACAGATGCTTCGATTCGATCATGCGCCAGCAAACGGGTTATCGACGATTCTCATGGAGGATGGGGTATATCTCATCCCGCGGTGTGACGGCTCGGTCATTGTCGGCTCGACGGTGGAACATGTGGGATTCGACAAGCACACCACGGACGAGGCCATTCAACGTTTACACCGGAAAGCCATTGCCTTGTGGCCCAACCTGGTGCACGCGCCCGTCACGCACCAGTGGTCTGGTCTCCGGCCGGGCACGGCGGACGAAATTCCGTACTTGGGTGCACACCCAGAAATCAAAGGGCTTTTTATTGGCACAGGTTTTTACCGCAATGGGCTGGCCATGGCGCCGGCGGTTGCGACGCTCATGACCGACCTCATTCTGTCGCGACCCAACTCGGTGGATCTGTCGGCCTACCGGGTGGATCGGGCAGTCGAACCGCGAGCATAACGGCCACGCCCAACACGTCACCAGCGGATTAAAGTGCTTCTTCGTTGATCTCACCGGTGCGAATCCGGATCGCGCGCTCGACGGGCAAGATGAAAATCTTGCCATCCCCGATCTTGCCGGAGTGCGCCGACTTGATGATCGCGTCGAGGACAGAATCCACCTGCTCGTCGGCCACAACGATCTCCAATTTGATCTTGGGCAGGAAATCGACCACATACTCGGCGCCCCGATACAACTCTGTATGTCCTTTTTGCCGACCGAAACCCTTCACTTCGATGGCGGTCATGCCACTGACACCAATTTCCATCAATGCCGCGCGGACATCATCCAGACGAAATGGCTTGATAATGGCTTCAATTTTTTTCATACAGAACTTCCTTAATCATTATTGGGTCGGAATATATACAGGCCGTAGTTAACCGCTGGTTTAACTCCATGAGGGGATATTAAGCCATATCGAGTGGATCGACATCAATCGACCATCGAACACCGGACAATCGGCGCGTCCCGATCCATTCGTCCAGATGACTCAAGGCGTCATGCAGCAATCCACGATCCTCGGCAAGCAGCAGCAATTGATAGCGGAATCGCCCAGCTCGACGAGCCAGTGGGGCTTCCACAGGCCCCCAGACGGAAAGCCCCGCCCATTCGTCCGTGGACAAGCCATTTGCCATCGTTTCAAGTAGCCCCTGGGGTGGCGCGGCATCGGGCCCATCTGCCCGAATCAGGGCGGATGATCGCATGGGTGGCAACCCCGCCTCCGCGCGTTCCTGGATCAACCGCCCAGCAAAGACACCATACCCTCCGCGCAACAAAAGGTTCAGCCCCGGGTGATCGGGATGGTGCGTTTGAACCAACACCGTACCGAGCCGATCCGCCCGCCCCGCGCGGCCAGCCACCTGGATCAACTGCTGCGCGAAGCGTTCGGAGCCACGAAAATCATTGGCGAAAAGCCCCTGATCCGCATCCACGACGCCGACCAAAGACACCTCGGGAAAATCGTGACCCTTCACCAGAATCTGGGTTCCGACAATCAACCGGGCCTCACCGGAACGAATTCGGGCAAGGCGACGATCCAGCTCACCCTTTCGACCCAGGACGTCGCGATCCAGCCGCTCAATGCCAAAATCCGGAAACAAACCCGCCAGCACGTCCTCCAACTGCTCCGTCCCCAATCCCCGGGGAGACAAAGTCGTCTGGCAATCCGGACAGGAAGACGGCACTGCGCGCTCATGCCCGCAATGATGACATTTGAGCCGATGGGACTGCCTGTGCCAGGTCATGAATGCATCACAATGCAGGCAGGCAGCCACCCAGCCACAGGCGTGGCACAGGAGACTGGGGGCATAGCCACGGCGATTCAGGTACAACAACACCTGCCCACCGGCCAAGAGATGCTGCTCCACGGCCTCGATCAGGGTAACCGACAGACCACCGGTCATGCGTTGACCGCGCACATCCACCGGCGTGATGACAGGTAGGCGCGCCCCGCCCGCCCGATCGGGAAGGGACAAGCCTCGATAACGGTTCAACTGCACATTGCGCAACGACTCCAGCGCCGGTGTCGCCGACCCCAGAACAATCGGAATATTCAGTGACCGCGCCCGCCAAATGGCCACATCCCGCGCATGGAATCCGAACCCTTCGTTCTGTTTCAACGAAGGGTCATGCTCCTCATCGACAATCACCAAACCCAGATTCGCCAAGGGTTGGAAAGCTGCCGAACGGGTACCGATCACCACCTTGGCTGCGCCCGATTGCGCGGCGATCCAGCCCTGCAAACGATCCGATTCCGATAACCCGGAATGCAACACCACCAGGGCAACACGCAAATGTGCGGCAAATCGCGCTACCAACTGCGGGGTCAGGGCAATCTCCGGCACCAGAACCAGTACCTGTTTTCCAGCCGACGTCACCTGCTCGATCAGACTGAGATATACCTCGGTCTTGCCACTGCCGGTGACCCCATCAAGCAGCCATACCTGAAATCGCGCCCAATCGGCAGCGACGGCGGCCACTGCCGATTGCTGAGCAGTATTCAAAGGCTTGGGCGAAGCAGGCTCTATAGCCGACTTTTGAAACGCCCCGGTCGCCAGAGGTAGCGCCACGCGCTCGGCCCATTCTTTGACCAATACCGACTGCCGAACGGCATGGGCGAACTGGGTCAGTTCCGACTCGGCCAATCCGGGCGGATGCGCCGCCAGCATCTGCAGCAACTGGCGCTGCCGACTACCGCGCACGCCTTTAGCCAATAATATATCGCCCCCCGTCGCGGTCAATCTCAATCCAGGCCGGCTGAGCAACCCGCCTTTGCGCAGCGCAGGGGGGAAGGCCGCCAACACGGCCTCGCCAAGCGGATAGTGGTAGTAACTTGCGGCCCAGGCAATACAATCCAGCAATGTCGCATCCAGCAACGGAGCCTTATCAAGCTGGCCATCAACAGGCTTGAGTGCCAAACCGGGTTCGGCCGAAACAGGCGCCCACAGAACCCCCACCCGATGCCCTCGGCCAAATGGTACCCGAACACGCACACCGGGCGCCGGGTGGCACACATCAGGAACTGAATAACTGAACAATCGGGGCAACGGTCCCGGCAAGGCCACCGACCAGGTCGGCCCGACGCAGGATTCGTCTGTCAGCGCGCCCAAGGCATGATCCGCCTCTTCTTTCCCCAATCTTGGCATCTCGTCCTCTTGTTCTGATTGATTCCAAGCCCACGTGGCCCCATCATGCCCGCATGCGGCGACACGGCACAGTAACGCACCTACGATAGGCAGTGAAAGCATCAAAACAGCCGGGCGTCGACAAAAATGCGCGTGACTGGAGCAGATACATTCAGCCCGGTTCACGTCGAGAGCCAAACCGGATCTCGACGAAAATCACATTCCGCCAGCGAAGATCAGGGGCAAAACAGTCTAGGATACGCACGGTACTTGCGTCTTCAGATCAGCGCCTTATAATACAAGGCCTTTTTATTGCTCGTCCGCCATGAGTGCCGACCCGCTCGCGACACGATCAACGTTTTTAATCAACCAGTTCAACAGGATAATCATCTTCATGCCATCAGTACGTGTTCGAGATAATGAGCCCTTCGAAGTTGCCGTCCGTCGGTTCAAGCGTTCATGCGAAAAAGCCGGCATCATCAGCGAGCTTCGTGAGCGTGAGTTTTACGAAAAGCCGACGACCGAGCGCAAGCGCAAAAATGCTGCTGCCGTCAAACGCAACCAGAAGCGTCTCTCCAAAGAACAATCTCGCCGTATCCGCTTGTTCTAATTGCCTCATGCCTCTGGCATGAGCGCCGTGATATCGACAGGAAGCCCTGAATGAGCGCACTCAAAGCACGTCTCACCGACGACATGAAATCCGCCATGAAGTCGGGCGAAAAACAACGTCTCGGCGTTATTCGTCTGCTGCTCGCCGCGCTCAAGCAAAAAGAAGTCGATGAGCGCATTACGCTCACCGATGACGATGTGCTCACCATCCTGATCAAGCAAGCGAAACAGCGCCGTGAATCCATGACGCAATACGAGGCTGCCGGACGCGCCGACCTGCTGGCCATCGAGCAGTATGAACTCGAACTCATCGAATCCTACCTGCCCGCAAAGCTCAGTGACACAGAGATCCAGCAGATTATCGCAGAAACCGTCTCCGCAACCGGCGCACAAGGCGTGGCTCAGATGGGCACCGTGATGAATGCCGTTCGGGAAAAGGTGGCTGGCCGCGCGGATATGGGGCAGGTCAGCCAATGGGTCAAATCCGCCCTTGTCGGCTAGCCCCCTCTCTCAATCCAAGTGACGGATCAGTCAACCTCCCACATACGCGGGAAGAGTGCTCCGGCCCGACGTATTTCCGGCAGAGACCAGATGACGCACTGGGCCAGTCAGTAGATCCAAAGAAATACACTAATTCCTTATGGCTTTATCAATAGCCGGAATAAACTATGATGCGAGTCCTTGGAGCGAACAATGCCGTCAGGCAAGTGCCTCGGGCTATCACAACGAATCAGAACAGGTAATGGGCAATGGGTGATAATTTCCAGTTTTTGAATGTACCGCGGCAGGATCCGGAAAAAACCCCGGCCAATGAACGCGTACAGCAATTCGACGAAATTTACGGTCAATTCACCCCCGAAAAAACTGCCGAGCAGGCAGATCGCTGCCTTGAGTGCGGCAATCCATACTGCGAATGGAAATGCCCGGTCCATAACTACATCCCCAACTGGCTCAAACTGATCGCCGAAGGCAATCTGCTCGAAGCCGCCGAGATGTCGCACAAGACCAACTCGCTGCCAGAAATCTGTGGCCGGGTCTGCCCCCAGGATCGCCTCTGCGAAGGCGCCTGCACCCTGAACGATGGTTTTGGGGCGGTCACGATTGGCTCGATCGAAAAATACATCACGGACGAGGCCTTCAAGCAGGGTTGGCGTCCGGACATGTCCCAAGTCACCCCCACCAACAAGCGCGTTGCCATTGTGGGCGCCGGGCCGGCGGGGCTTGGTTGCGCCGATATTCTGGCGCGCCATGGTGTTCATGCGGTGGTCTATGATCGCCACCCCCAGATCGGCGGGCTACTGACCTTTGGCATCCCCCCCTTCAAGCTTGAAAAATCCGTCCTCGAAACGCGTCGGCGCATCTTCGAGGAAATGGGCATTGAATTCCGATTGAACACGACCGTCGGTCAGGATGTCATGGTCGACGACCTGCTCAAGGAATACGATGCGGTGTTCCTCGGCATGGGCACCTACACCGCCATGCGCGGCGGTTTTCCTGGCGAAGATCTCGGTGGCGTTCATGAGGCGCTCCCCTTCCTGATCGGTAATATCAACCATGTCATGTCCTATCCGGGCGAACATCCCTACGTTGATGTCGCCGGTCAGCGCGTGGTCGTGCTTGGCGGCGGCGATACGGCCATGGATTGCACCCGTACGTCACTCCGCCAGAAGGCCGACCGGGTCACCTGCGTATATCGGCGTGACGAAGAGAACATGCCGGGCTCCCGTCGTGAAGTACAAAATGCACGCGAAGAAAATGCCGAGTTCCTGTTCAACCGTCAACCCATCGAAATTGTGGGCGAGGGCGGCCAGGTAACCGGCGTACGCTTTGTCAACACCCGCCTGGGCGAGCCGGATAACCGGGGACGCCGCGTCCCCGAAGTCATCCCACACTCCGAACACATTATCGAAGCCGACACCGTGTTGATCGCTTTCGGCTTCCGGCCTTCGCCAGCGCCCTGGCTGACCGAGATCGGCGTAGAACTCGACACGAGCGGCCGAGTGATTGCCAACAAGAACCCCAACGAACCAGGCTTCCAAACCTCGAACCCCAAGGTGTTCGCCGGCGGGGACATGGTGCGCGGCTCCGATCTTGTTGTCACGGCTGTATTTGAAGGCCGCAACGCCGGCTTCGGCATCCTCGACTTCCTCGGCGTCTAACCGCCCGTTTCAGGCGCCACACACTCCATTTGTCTGCCAGGGATTCAAGATCATGACCAGCGACCTTAAGAACGATCGCTTTATCCGGGCATTATTCCACGAGCCCGTTGACTACACCCCCATCTGGATCATGCGCCAAGCCGGTCGTTACTTGCCGGAGTACCGCGCCGTGCGCGCCAAGGCTGGCAGCTTCATGGATCTCTGTCATTCGGCCGACCTGGCCTGCGAAGTGACCCTTCAGCCGCTGGAACGATTTGACCTGGATGCCGCCATCCTGTTTTCGGATATTCTGACCGTCCCGGACGCCATGGGACTGGGCCTATCGTTCTCTGCGGGTGAAGGGCCGGTATTCGCACACCCCTTGCGCTCGCGCTCGGCCATCGAACAGCTGCCCATACCCGATCCCGAGGGCGAGTTGCGTTATGTGATGGATGCCGTCAGCACGATTCGACGCGAACTCGATGGGCGCGTTCCGCTGATCGGATTTTCCGGCAGCCCCTGGACCCTCGCGACCTATATGGTTGAAGGCGGTGCCACCAAGGAATTTGCCCACATCAAGGGGCTGATGTACAGCGACCCGACCAGCGCGCATCTTCTGCTCGACAAGCTGAGTCAGGCGGTGACCGACTACCTGAACGCCCAGGTTCGCCGGGGCGCGCAGGCACTGATGATTTTCGATACCTGGGGCGGGGTCCTCTCTCCAGACAAATATCGGGAGTTTTCCCTGCGTTATATGGAAAAAATCGTCAGCGGTCTGATCCGGAACCACGAAGGTCAACGCATTCCCGTCATTTTGTTCACGAAAGGCGGTGGACAGTGGGCTCAACACATCGCCGACACCGGCGCGGATGGCATCGGCCTGGACTGGACGGTGGATATCGGACAGATTCGCCAGACACTGGGGGATCAGGTCGCCCTTCAGGGCAACCTCGACCCGAGCGTGCTGTACGCAACGGACGACGTCATCGAGCAAGAGGTCGCGCGCGTGCTGGCCTCTTATGGTCATGGCTCAGGACATGTATTCAACCTCGGGCACGGCATTCATCAGCACATCGACCCGGCCCGGGTCGAAACTCTCGTCAACGCAGTGCATCGATTGAGCCGCCCTTACCACAGCACCTAAACCGAGAATCCGCCGACCGCGGAAACGCCAGGCAGAACCACAATAGTCGGAAGCGACTGTGGATGGGGTGCACAAAGGGCATCCCAACTTTGGATTGATGCCCTACTACCAAACGCGGTGATTTCACGCCCCCGCTAGCGGCTTGATGGCATAGCCACCTCTTCCAGCAATGAGCGCAGTCGGCTTGGTGAAGCGCGGTTCATCAAGCTTCCTCGACTACCGCCCCCCAAGGGGGCTTCCTTGATTCCCGGACGCGCAAACACAACAAGATCGAACGGGACCTCATTGGCCACCAGGCTCAAAACAGGAACGCGCTCCTGGCGACCACTGCGATACTGGTAGCGTCGATCCGACTCCGTGAAGGGGATATTCCGGGTCAGGAGGAAGGTCATCACCTCCTCCGGCGTGTCGGCAAACAAATGCAGAGTGACCGTAGACTGGCGGTCAGCTGTACCCGCCAAAACCGACCCCACGAGCCTCGGCGAGAACGCGCTCAGAAAATCCATGGCCTTCAGCGCTTCGGCACGTAATTCCCGCAGCACAGTCAGTTGCTCCGGCCGAAAAACCAATTGATACTGGCGAATTTCGCCCTCCAATCGCGCGCAATCCACGTCGAGAAACCGCTCATCCAAAGTTACGCCCACGCGCGATGCTGCGCGACGCAGTGCATCCACGGGTGCCAATGAGACATCCTCGGCACATATTCGGGCCGCAGTGCGCAACAAAGCCAGTGAAGCGGGTCCTGGTTCAAGCGCCATGCACACCTCCCTTGTCATTCTTTCAACTGTGTCCAGTATACGTCTGAGCAGCCAAGCACCCAAAAACACGAGATCCGACCAATATCAGGGCCAACATCCCCAATAACTTGATTATGTTCTTCGATATGCCACGGCATCAGAACAAATCATTCAACAGTTTCTGAGGAACGGCATCCGCTGGAATCGGCATGGACAGGGGCGTTTCGTCCGCCGAACTCTTCGTTGTATCAAAATACTCCCGTACGCCTCCGGATGCCCCCGGTGCCAACTTGGCACCGGTTTCGGGATTGATCATCATTTCCACCACGCCCGGAGGGGGCACATGGGGCGCATTCGTGGGCGGCGGCAGCACCGCACGCATAAAGGAAACCCAGATCGGCAATGCGGCCGTGCCGCCAACCTCGCGGCGGCCCAGGGGACTATTGTCGTCAAAACCCACCCATGCCGTCCCCACCCACCCGGGTCCAAAACCAGTGAACCAAGCATCACGCTGATCATTGGTGGTGCCGGTCTTGCCGCCGATATCTTCACGTTTAAGTGCCCGGTATGCGCCGACACCCGTACCCATGCGCACAACGTCCCTTAATGCCGACCTCATCAAAAAGGCGTTCTGCGGGGATATCACGCGTGCGGCCACACTCGGATCAGGGCTATCGACTGGGCAGTCATCACACAGATTGACGGATGGATGACTATAAATCGCAACATTGTCGCCATTATCGACCTCGGTTGTCGTGTACGGAGTAATCCGGTAACCGCCATTCACAAAAGTCGAAAAGGCGCCAACCAGTTCCAATGGGGTCAGGGTATAACTACCCAGCGCCATGGATGGTGTCGCCGCCCAATTCTGGGTGGGCAAACCGAACCGCGCGACATATTTCAGCACGTTCGCCGGACCCAGCGCATCGATCAGTCGGATCGAGACCAGATTGACCGAATGCACTAAAGCCATTCGCATACGCATCGGTCCACCGAATTTCTTGCCATAATTTTGCGGGCGCCAATCCACGCCTTCTTTCACACCGTTCTTGACAACAACGGGCGAGTCATTGATCAGAGTGGCCCAAGTAAATCCATGGTCGAGCGCTGCGGAGTAAAGGAATGGCTTGAATCCAGAACCCGGCTGCCGCTCCGCCTGGGTGGCATGATTGAATTTGCTGTCGTGATCAAAATCAAAACCACCGACCAGCGCTCGGATCGCACCGGTTTTGGGGTCAAGAGCCACAAATGCACCACTGACCGCCGGAATTTGCGCAAGTTGCCAATGTGATTTGTCAACGGCCTGAAGTCGAATCAGGTCGCCGACCTTGAACAACTCGCCCATATCCTTGGGATGCGGGCCACAATGGTTCTCCGATTCATAGTGACAAGCCCACCGAACGGCATCCATATCCAGTATCTGGGTCGATCCATCGGCCATCAGAACCGTCGCGGCATGGGGTTCGACAGTAAGCACCACCGCCGGATCCAGCCCACCCACCACTGGTGTAGATTGCAGTTTCTGCAGCAGGGCTGTTCGGTCATTCAGTAAATTCTGCCAGTGATCCTCCGGGCCTCGATAGCCGTGGCGACGATCATAAGCCAGCAAGCCATGACGCAAAGCCGTGCGCGCAGCTGCCTGGGCCTTAGGATCAATCGTGGTGTGAACGCTTAACCCCATTTCATAGGCGCGTGCACCATACTCCTTGACGAGTTTCTGCCGCTCCATTTCCGCTACAAAAGGCGCTGGCGTCTGAATCTCCGAACTGGCAAATAGGTGCCCCGGCAAGGGCACCTGCATCGCTTGATCATAGGTCGCTTGGTCAATATGCCCCAGCGCAAGCATCCGTCCTAGAACATAGGCACGACGCGCCATCGCCTTATCCGGATTAGAAACCGGATTGACCGTCGATGGTGCTTTCGGCAAGGAGGCCAGCATGGCGGCCTCCGCTACAGACAATTGATCCAATGATTTCCCGAAATAAACCTGGGCTGCGGCCTTGATTCCGTACGCGCGATTGCCGAGAAAAATCTTATTCAGATACAAAGTCAAAATCTGCGGCTTTGTCAAGGCATGCTCGATTTTAATCGCTAAAAGAATTTCCATCAGCTTACGACTATAGGTTTTCTCCCGGCCCAAAAAGAAATTCCGCGCCACCTGCATCGTAATTGTTGACCCACCCTGCCCTTTATGACCCGTCTTGATTAACTCATAGGCGGCGCGGAATAAACTTTGTAGATCCACACCTCCATGCTCGAAAAAACCGTCATCTTCTGCAGAAGTAAATGCATCGATAACCACTTTCGGTATCTCGTCATAGGTCACCGGAAAGCGGCGCTTTTCACCAAACTCGGCCATCAGCCCACCATCGGCATCGTAAATTCGCATCGGAATTTGATACTGAACCGTGGCCAATTCTTGTACGTCAGGGATCTGCGTGTTGTATATATGATACAGGACACCCACCCCCCCAAGCAGGAAAATCGATAAAAAACCAAACACATACATAGTAAATTTGATAAGTTTCATTTAAATCAGTTCAGCTCAATGGTTTTGCGGGCGATAATCAATCGCAGCAAGAATATTCGACAAGCTCACAGGTTTTGTCCTAGGATGCGTTGGTGGACAATAAAGTGCGCGTGTAACCTTAGCGCACACCCAAAGGGAAGGGAATGACCGTGGAATTATTTACTTCAAAAACCACTCGTATTGGCGTTGACATCAGCTCAACGACCGTGAAGGTTCTGATGCTGGAAAAGCATCGAAATAGCTACCGACCGACGGCATTTGCTGTTGAGCCGCTCTCTCCGGGCGCGGTGCAAGACAAGGTAATCACTGATCCGGATATCGTTGCGGGCGCCCTCAGCCGGGCTCTTTCACGTTCGCGGGCCAAAACGAAACATATCGTCATGGCCATCCCTTCAGGGGCAACCGTCAGTCGCATACTCACCATCAGCAATCCCGGTAATGAATTCGAACTCGAAGAACAGGTCAGAATGGAAGCGGATCAGTACATCCCGTTTCCGATCGACGAAGTGAGCCTCGACTTTGAAGTCATTCAGTCTGATATTGCCAACAAGCAGAAGAAAAAGGACGAAGATACGGCGTTGAAAGTCATCATGGCAGCGACACGTGCGACAAATGTCGAGACGAGAATCGCTGTGGCCGAGGCTGCTGGGCTCACCGTCGACGTCATGGATATCGAATCATTCGCTGTCCAGAACACGTACACGGAAATCATCGCACACTCCCTTTCCGCAGAGGATCGCGCCCAACCGGTGGCTCTGTTGGATATTGGTGCCAATTCAAGCACCATCAATGTGTTCAGTGGCGACAACATCATCTACACCAAAGAGCACCCATTTGGCGGCAAGCAGCTTACCAACGATATTGCGGTCTACTATGGGCTGTCATTGGAAGAAGCAGAAGAGAAAAAGCGCAACGACAGCTTGCCCGAGGACTACCATCGCAAAGTACTGCAACCCTTTATAGATAATATGGCCATGCAGGTTGAGCGATTCATCCAGTATTTCTACTCGGAAGCCAATGGCGGCGCCATCGGCCTGATCCTCTTGGGCGGGGGGGCGGCCAACACGCTCGGCGCCATCGAACGGATTAACAATGAAACCGGCATTCGGACCCGCACAGCAAATCCGTTTTCCGCCATCGGCCAAGGATCAAGGATTTCAGCAGAACTATTAGCCAATCATGGCTCATCGATGCTGATCGCTTGTGGCCTCGCCCTACGGAGCTTCGACGCATGAGAAGAATCAACCTCCTTCCTTGGCGCGACGAACGTCGCCAAAAACTTCAGCGTAATTTTGTCGTTCATTTGATTTCGTCCGTCGTGGTCGCACTGGCAGTTGGCGGTGGCATACACCTCTACATGCAGAATCAACTGGATTTCCAGGACAGTCGCAACCACTACCTTAATGACGTCATCAAGGATCTGGACAGAAAGATCCAGTCAATCAACGAACTGAAGAAAAAGAAAAATGAATTGATTGCGCGGATGCAGGTCATCGAAAAACTGCAATCCAGCCGACCAATCATCGTTCACCTGATGGAAGATTTTGTCAAAACCCTACCCGACGGTATTCAGCTCACCAAGATTGACATCACGGGCGATAATAAGATTTCCCTGCAAGGCTATGCAGATGCCCAAGCGCGTGTCGCGGATTATCTGCGCCAACTCAATGGCTCCGACTACATCAGCGGCGCTGTAATCGTCGGATCGGGGATTCTTGCACACTCTCCCGGAAAGGACGCCCCCTCATCCAACCGATATGTCTTCTCGATTACGGCCTCGGTGAAAACCCCCAAGCCCACCGACGGCAGCAAGGAGCAATAAGAGATGGATTTCAACGAACTCAAAAACCTTGACTTCCAGACCATAGGTCTAGCGTCGCTCGGTACACGGATGGTGATATTCCTGTTCGTTATCGTCCTACTGGTGGGGGCAGTTGTCTATTTCGACACCATGCCCCAGCGTGAGCTGCTTGCACAGAAGAAACGCACCGAACTGAGCTTGCTTGATACGGTCAGGACGAAGCAAAAGCTGGCTGCCAATCTCAAGGCCTACCAGGATCAACTGAAAGAGATGCAAACCCGGTTTGGTGAATTGCTCCGGCAACTGCCAAACAAGAGCGAAGCAGAAAACCTGATTATCGACATTGCACAGACTTCCTTGAAAAATGGGTTGAAAAATCAGCAAATTCAACCTGGTAACGAGATAAAACACACTTTCTACGCGGAAACACCGTACACCCTGACCCTGGAAGGAACCTACAACCAGCTCGCCAAGTTCATTAGTGATACCGCCAACCTTCCACGGATCGTGACTTTGCACAACCCCACCATCACTCGGGAAACAGGTGACAAGCAGGACATGAAAGCCCCGCCACTCAGGATGAAAATCGTCACCAAGACCTATCGATATCTTGATCAGGACGAGGGGACAGGCAAATGAAACGGACTTACCCACAAAACGGAAAAAAACACGCGCACAAACTTCTATTAGGCATGCTGCCTCTGACGCTCATGCTTAGCGGTTGCGCGAACAACATGGGCGATTTGAAGCATGAAGTAGACCAAATCATGAGCCGCCCCGGTGGAAAGATTGAGCCCATCCCTGAGATGAAGCCACTGCCCAAATATGCCTATGTCGAAACGAAGGATCGAACTCCCTTTGAGCCTGCAGTGACCCAGACGGCGAGCAAGAACAACGGCATCTCACCAGATGTTAACCGGCCGAAGGAACCCCTTGAAATGTATCCACTCGATGCACTCGCCATGAAAGGGGTGATCCAGCGCCAAGGTAAAACTTTCGCGCTTGTACGCGATGGTGATGGTGTCATCCATGAAATACAGGTCGGCAACTACATGGGCCTGAACTATGGCAAGGTGACCAGTATCACCAGCGACAAGATCACGCTCGAAGAAATCGTGCCCGATGGACAGGGCGGCTGGCGCAAGCAATCGGCAATCGTCCAGCAAAAAGCGACTCAATGATTCAAGGGGATATAGAAATGAACAGCGTTATGGATGCAACTACTCGCCAACGACTTCTGAGCACCGCCATACGGCAGTCACTGGGAATATTATCGATTTCATTAATACCGGCTATCGCCATGGCCGGCAATCTGACCGGTATCAGCACAGACCGCACGGCTGATGGTTCGATTCAAGTCCACCTGAAGCTTTCGGAGCCCTTGGCCACCAGTCCGGATAATTTCCAGATTGACAACCCGGCGCGCGTCGCTATCGATCTGCCCGGTGTGAACAACCAGACGGGTGAACGTAGCCAGAAAATCGACCTGGGCCCCGTCAAATCCCTGATGATGGCCGAGGCTGGCGATCGAACACGGATCGTTTTCAATCTGTCTCAAACCACCCCTTATGCCATTAACCCTCAGGGTAATGAAGTTACGGTGACCTTCAAGCCTGCTGCCGCCAGCAACACGACGGCGACTGGCCTGGCGATCAGCAGTGGCACGAACCCGGCAACCGCCATGGATCGCGGCCAGATGATCGATTTTCGTCGAACGGCTGATGGCGCTGGACGCTTGTTGATCAAGACGTCAGGGCCAAATACGCCCATGAAGATGCGTCGTGAGGGTAGCAATATCATTATTGACCTGCCGAACACACGCGTCGATGCCGGTCGCTTCAATGTGCGGGATTTCGCAACCCCCGTCGAAAATGTTGATGTGCGCCCTATGGGTAATGGGAGCCGCATCACGCTACAAACGCGGAATGCAGGCGAGCACTTAGCCTATCAAACCGATAACCGGTTGGTTGTTGAAGTCAAGGCAGTGCCGCAAAACCAGGGGGCACAGAATGTCGGCGAGAAAAAGTATACGGGTGAACGTCTGACGTTGAAGTTCCAGGATATTGCCATCCGTCCGCTGTTACAGCTTATCGCGGACTTCACGGGCAATAACATCGTCGTCAGTGACGACGTCAAAGGCTCGATTAGCCTTCGCCTTGAAAACGTGCCGTGGGATCAGGCGCTGGATCTCATCCTGACCACGAAGGGATTGTCCATGCGCAAAAATGGCAATGTCATTTATGTCGCACCGACCGCAGACATCGTGGCACGTGACAAGGCTGAGCTGGAAGCCCGCCAACAAACACAGCAACTCGCTCCGTTGGTCACCGATATTGTCCAAATCAACTATGCCCGCGCATCAGATATCGACAAGTTACTTGAGTCTACCTCTAAATCAAAACAGGGGGGCTCGGATAAAACTTCAGATGCAACACAACGTTTCCTGACCGACCGCGGCAATATCACCGTAGACTCGCGCAGCAATAGCCTAATCATTACGGATACCGCTTCGGCACTGGATCGAATCCGCGATCTAGTCAAAAAACTCGACAAGCCGGTCAAGCAGGTTCTTATCGAAACCCGTATTGTTATCGCCACGGATAACTTCGCACGGCAACTCGGTGTACGTTGGGGCATTCAATCCGGCTTCAATCGGGCGGGAAGTACCGTTGGCCTAGGATCAACAGCGCCTGGCCTGACACCTGGATCCAGTCTGCCCACAGCGGGCGCAGGTACCGGAACCGCGGCAACCAACCCAGGCAACTGGATGGTTAATACGCCAATTAGCGGCACGCCGACCGGTGGCTTGGGTCTGGCCATTTTGGGTTCTAATGTCCTGCTTGATCTTGAATTGTCAGCCCTTCAATCGGAAGGTTCTGGTGAAATCGTGTCCAGCCCGAAGGTCATTACAACCAATGGCCATACCGCCATGATCAAACAAGGTTCCGAGATACCGTACCAATCCACCACCAGCACGGGTGGCGGCGCGGTCAATACCGTACAGTTCAAGGAAGCCGTGTTGCAAACCGAGGTGACCCCGCAGATCACCCCAAACAACAACATCATCATGGACATCAAGGTTAAGAAGGACGAGCCGGATTACACCAACATGCTCCCAGGAACAACCAACCCGCCCATCACGACACGTGAGGTAACGACGAAGGTCGAGGTGAAAAACGGACAAACCGTTGTTCTCGGTGGTATTTATGAATTCCAAAATACCAACACCATCAATAAAGTTCCGTTCTTTGGGGATCTGCCAGGAATCGGCAACCTATTCAAAGATAAGGAAAATAATAACAAACGCTTTGAGTTGTTGATTTTCGTAACCCCGAAAATTATCGATGCAGATGGTATGTCAGCAAGCGACTCCTCCAACTAATTTAAAATTCTGAGAGCGCCATTTGAAGCCCCGCCCTGCGGGGCTTCTTGTTGTTTGGGTTAAAATGCACGAATGAATACACCAAACATTATCCTGATCGGCCCCATGGGTGCCGGAAAAAGTACCATTGGCAAACTGTTGGCACATACGCTCAACCGTACTTTTCTGGATTCGGACAAGGAAATCGAACACAGAACAGGCGCATCCATTCCACTGATCTTTGAAATTGAGGGTGAAGCGGGATTTCGTGATCGCGAAGTTGCTGCGATACATGAAATTACGCAAGGGGATAGCTGGGTAATGGCGACGGGTGGGGGCGCGATTCTTCGAGAGGAGAATCGCGCAATTTTCACGCAGCGGGGCTTTGTCGTGTATCTACATGCAACGGTGCAGCAACAGGCCGAGCGGACGGCAATGGATACGCAGCGCCCCCTGCTGCAGACGCCTGATCGGATCGGGAAATTGAGTGAATTAATGACTGAGCGCGAACCGCTCTATCGAGCAGCCGCCGACCTTGTTATTGAGACGGCAGGAAAGTCACCTCGGGTCGTCGTCGATCTGATTCAGCAACACCTGAGGTAAATCATCTAATGAAGATGGTATTACTGAACAACGTTTCAGGTCGGGAGAAACCCAAAGCCTGAACAGGGTCAAGACGATCATGTGTACCTTTGCACGGGACTGTGCGAGCAATCAGCATCGATTGTGGTGGATACTATTGCCTGGGGCCTTGTGCCCCCGGTATGCCGACTAAAGCATCATCCTCAGGAAAGATTAGCGCCCGGTGGTGTTGGTCGCTTTCTGGATTAATTCTAGATCCAGCATCGGCGAACTGCTTTGGCAATAGTCGCGTGAGAACTCAAGCAAGTCTTCCATGGCCGGAAGCCGAAATTTGTGCCGTTGACGAACAAAGGAGAAATCACGGAACAATCTGGGCTTCAGTGGTACAGCCTTAAGCAGACCCAGTTTCAACTCCTTGGTAATGCCGGCCGAAGACATGATCGACAGCCCCATACCCGCCTGTACGGCACCTTTGATCGCTTCGGGGCTGCCCAGCTCCATGCAGACATCCCATCCTTCGGAGTATCCCTGATCCACGAGATAGCTCAGAACGATTTCACGCGTACCCGAGCCTTCTTCGCGACAAATGAAATCGTAGGGCATGAGTTGCTCGATGCCCAGTTCATCAGCGTCAGCAAGCACATGATCAGGTGGCATGATGACAACCAGTTCGTCGCGCCGACAGGTTTCCACCAGAAGGTTTTTGTTGGTGACCGTCCCTTCCACAATCGCCAGATCGACAACGTTGTGCTCCACCATGGCGACGACAGTCTCGGTATTGCCGACCTTGAGGCGTATGGCCAAGTCGCGATGTTTCACGCGAAATTTCCCCAGCAAAGCCGGCAACATATTCTCGGCAATCGTCATGCTGGCGCCCAGATTCAAAGAGCCGCCGACTTCACCGGTCATCTCTTTTACACGCCGATCCATCTCGTCATACAGTTCGAACATGCGTTCCGAGATTTCATAGACGACGTGGCCGACGTCAGTCAGTGTGACGCGATTGTGGGTTCGATCAAACAACCGGGTATCGAAATGCTCCTCAAGCTGACGTACCTGAAACGTCACAGCAGGCTGAGTCATATGCAGGGCTTCGGCAGCCTTCGTGAAACTCAACAAGCGAGCAACAGTGTTGAACACCTTGAGACGTCGATCGGCCATGAGGTCATTTCCCACTTTATGTTGTTAATCCAGATAGTGTATCAAGCCTATTTATCGTTTGCGACACTATCAGCCAGATAAGTAGGCCAAACGGGGCTTTACACAGAAATGCATGTGCCAACCAGTTGAACAATCGGAATAAACCGTTATGCTAGCGAACGGACTATCATTCAGAGGACGAGAGATTATGCAACGCTTAGGGAAAACCGCGCTGATCGCACTGGTAACAGTATCGACTTTAACTATCGCCGGACTTAGTCTTGCCGACGGGCCAACCCGAATCTACAAATGGGTCGATAAAAAAGGGGAGACCCACTTCAGTCAGCTGCCACCGCCCAATGGGCAGGCACAGCAGATCAATCCCGACTATGCGGCTCCAGTTGTAAAACCAGAGGGAAACGCCTCTGATGAACAGGCTGAAAAGTCCCCGGATCAGAAGAAATCTACACTGCCCGCAGATGCGACAATCACAGCAGTGAATAAGAAAGAGGCCGAAAAGGCCTGCACAGCAGCCGAGGCCCAGATCAAGACACTCCAAAATTCCGAAAACCAGCTCATGACTCAGGATAAGGACGGAAAATTCCGTGCCCTTACCCCGGCTGAAATTGCGGGCCGCCTGAAACAGGCCCAGGATGTAGCCAATAAGGCCTGCGTGAAATAATTTCACGGATATCCGATCAATAACTGTGCACCTGACGAAAATCTGGCGCGCAAAAAAACGCCGGTTTCGTGTCAAAATAACGCGCACTGGCAAATGCCCTCTTAGGCCTCGTTATGTTAGCGAGGCCTTCCTGTTAATGTTTCGTCAAATTGCCGAATCCATTTCACTTTACCGAGACCACTGTCCTCATGCGCAGCTCGCAATTTCCGCTCAACACCCTCAAAGAAACCCCGACCGAAGCGGAGATCATCAGCCACCAACTGATGTTACGCGCCGGCATGATCAAGCGACTGGCCGCCGGTTTGTATACCTGGACGCCACTCGGCCTTCGGGTGCTGCGCCGGGTAGAAGCCGTGGTGCGCGAAGAGATGGATGGGATTGGCGCGCTGGAGCTGCTTATGCCCGCCATCCAGCCCGCCGAATTGTGGCAGGAATCGGGACGCTGGCAGAAATACGGCCCCGAGTTGCTGCGCGTCAAGGATCGGCACGATCGGGAATTCTGCGTGGGCCCCACGCACGAAGAAGTCATTACCGACTATGCGCGTCGAGACCTGAAAAGCTACAAGCAGCTGCCGATCTGCTACTACCAGATTCAGACCAAGTTCCGGGATGAGATCCGCCCCCGCTTTGGCGTGATGCGCGCGCGCGAATTCATCATGAAGGACGCCTATTCGTTCCATCAGGATATCGACTCCCTGCGCCAGACCTATCAGGCCATGTACGATGCCTATGGTCGGATCTTCACCCGACTCGGCCTGAAATTCCGCGCCGTGGTCGCCGATACCGGCTCGATCGGCGGCAATGCCTCCCATGAATTCCATGTGCTGGCCGACTCGGGCGAGGACGCCATCGCCTACGCCACAGCAGGCGACTATGCCGCCAATGTCGAGATGGCACCCACCTTCCCTGCTCCGGCAGGTCGACCTGCGGCGACTAAGCCGATGGCGCGCGTTGCAACCCCAGAGGCCAAAACCATTGCCGAAGTTGCGCGCTTCCTGACGCTGCCCGCTGACAGGATCGTGAAAACCCTGCTGGTTCAGGGCCGAGAAGTGCCGGTCGTCGCCGTGATCCTACGCGGAGACCATGAACTGAACGACATCAAGGCAGCCAAGCACCCGGCGATCGCCGATCCGTTCACCCTGATCGACGAAAAAGACGCTCCTGCCCTGGTCGGATGCGCCGTGGGTTCCATTGGACCGGTCGGTCTGAGCAACATACCCATCATTGCCGATTTTGCGGCTGCCGATCTGGCGGATTTCGTCTGCGGGGCCAACCAGGACGACATGCATCTGACTGGCGTAAACTGGGGGCGCGATCTGCCCGAACCGGAAACCGCCGACCTGCGTAATGTGGTTGCCGGCGATCCCGCACCGGACGGTCAAGGCACCATCGAAATTTGCCGCGGCATCGAGGTCGGCCACGTATTCCAGTTGGGCGATACGTACAGCGCCGCACTGAACTGCGAATTCCTCGACGAAACCGGCAAACCGCGCACCCCGCTCATGGGCTGCTACGGAATCGGCGTGTCGCGCATCGTGGCTTCGGCCATTGAACAGAATCACGATGAGAACGGCATTGTCTGGCCCGTTCCACTCGCGCCCTTCACGGTTGCGATCGTGCCCATCAACGGGCATCGTGCGCCGGCAGTTCAAGCGGCGGCCGAGCACCTCGAAGCGGACCTGACGGCACGCGGTTACAGCGTATTGCTGGACGATCGCGGCCTGCGCCCCGGCGTGGCATTCGCCGATATGGAACTGATCGGGATTCCCCTGCGCATCGTCGTCAGCGAGCGCGGACTGCAGAATGGGGAATTCGAAACACGTCTGCGCTGGGAAAGCGAGAATCAGGTGATCCCCGCCGATCAACTTCAGAACTGGATTGCTACCGTCATTTAGGTCTGAGGGGGATTTGCCTGCCGATCCAACAGGTATTCGGCCAGGTGAAAATCGTGCAGCGTGTCGATATCGATAGCCCGTTCCGTGGGCATAACCGACGCGACCGTCTCTTCACCGAGAAAACTACGGGTCTGTCGGAGCCAGTCCACGCGGGCCACGTACACGGCACCATTCAGCGAATACAGTTCAGGCAAATCCTGGCGGCGCATCGGGCGCTGCTCCGGGGGCAGGAAGGCGTGCAGCCGTCCCTGCGCGTTGATACCAAACATCCACCAGGGTGAATCCACAGATGCGCTGACACTAACGCAGGCCGGCGCACTCGTTGCCCAGCACCGTTCAAGCGCAGCGTCGATATCCGCCGCCGTTCTCAGCGGCGAAGTCGGCTGCAGCAGAACGACCCAGTCGTAATCCGGCAGGGTATCGAGCACCTGTAGCACGACATCGATACTGCTGCTGTCATCGCGCGCCAATTCGGCTGGTCGCACCAGAGATACATGGTCGCCAAGTCTCTGCGCCACGGCTAGGATCTCGGGATCATCCGAGCTGACCACGACCTCGGACACATAACGGGATGCCCAAGCCGCATCCAGGCTCCATCCGATCAGCGGCTTGCCGCGCAGGGGGCGGATATTCTTGCCGGGCAAACCCTTGCTTCCGCCCCGCGCCGGGATGATGGCCAATACCCGGGGTTTGTCAGTCATGCCGCAGGACCGATGCCGCATCGTGCTGCGCCATCTCGAAGTCGTTCATCCGACCGATATCCAGCCAGTATTCATGAACCGGGAACATCCGAACATCATGCCCCGCCGCCATTTCATTCTTGAGCAGATCCGGCATGTCCACTCGGGTATTGGCCATCACCGCATGAACGACCTGGGGCGCGAGCACATAGATGCCGGCGCTCACGAAAAAACGATGGACCGGTTTTTCGGTGATATCGGTAATTTTTTGCCCTTCGTGCTCGATCACCCCATAAGGTACCTGGAAGTCGTACTGCCGGGTACAGATGGTGGCCGCCGGGGTATGCCGATCGTGATCCTGCAACAATGATTCATAATTGACGCGCGTCATGATGTCACCATTGACCACGATGATCGGTCGCTGCACGGCATCTTTCGGCAGCAGGCCAAGAGCCCCCGCCGTACCGAGCGGATTGTCCTCGTGGATGTACTGGATACTGACACCCCAACGGCTGCCATCCTGAAAATGGTTGATGACCTGCTCGCGCAGGTAATGGACCGAGATATAAAACCGGTAGAAGCCGAAATCGATCATGTCCTGCAGGATGTGCTCCAGCATTGGTTTGCCACCGACCGGCAACATCGGCTTGGGGCAATTGTCCGTCAGCGGACGCAAGCGGGTACCGAACCCGCCCGCCATCAGAAAGACGGGGTTTTCCAAGCGCGGTCGCTTCATGAGATCCGAAAGGGTTTCAAGCCCGACCAGCACCCCCGCATCATTCACGATGGGGACTTGCAGCACTTGCGCGCTACCCAGCAGCTGCAAGGCTTCGGCACGAAGATGATTTTCCGGCAGCGTACGCGGCTGCGTATTCATCACCGCACTGATGGGTGCTTCCAGAGGAACGTGGCGGAGAATGCCGCGCCGAATATCCCCATCGGTGACCGTCCCCAGTAATCGCCCCTCGGCATCCACCACCAGGGCAATCCGCTTAGCCCCTTCGTCGATCACCTCGATCGCCCGACGAATGTCATCGTCCGGTGCCAGTAGAATATGACGCCACTCTGGACTCATCTCATGCCTCCTCGATCCTGATTGGCAAACGGCCTGGAATAAAACGAATTCCGGCCGCAATATTTCTCACCACCGTCGCACCCGCCGCCACCTGAGCACCGGCACCCACCGCCACGCCCTGGATGAGGATGGCGCCGGCGCCGATAAAGACCCGATCCGCCAGCTGAACCTCGCCGCAGAGAATGGCGCCCGGCGCAACATGGACATGCGCCCCGATACGGCAGTGATGATCGAGCGTCACACGCGTGTTCAGCAGGACATTCTCACCGATCACGGTACCCGGCTGCACGATCACACCCGCCATCAGCTGCGTGCCTTCGCCCAGGACCACATCCGGCGCCACGATGGCCGACGGGTGAACCAGCGCCGGCACCCCCAACCGCCGATCCTGCAGCAGCGAAAACAAGCGTTGCCGCAGTTGGCTGCGGTGCGGAAGCATGCCCACCCCCAGGCTATAGTCGTACTGCGCGGCTTCCGGCCGCAAGGTCCAGTCGTCATCGCCCAACACCGGTATGCCTTCCCATTGCGTGCCGACCGGCAAATCCGGCGCCAGAATGCCTGCCACTTCGCGCCCCGTCGCCCGGAGCACATCCAACACCACCCGTGCATGCCCGCCATAGCCCAGAATGACGACAGACTTATTCATTGAGCTCTCATCATCGAGTCCCTACTCATCGAGCAAGTCTCCGGCGCGATAATCGCGACGCGCCGTTTGCCCCAGCACATCCCAATAGCGCAGAGGCGACATGCCCGACCCCGGACGCATGATGGCAACCTGTTCGGCCGTCAGCACCGTACCCGTCCGGACATTCGTACGCGCCACCAGACTCTTGCGGGCCACCTGGGCGACCGCCCATTCCGCCGGTTGCGGACGCTTGATGCCATCGCCCAAGGCCCCGGACACGGCACGGATATCGCCCACAAGGGTGGTGAGCGCCTCCGGTTCCAGCGAGGCCGCATGATCGGGACCGGCCATCGTGGTATCCAACGTGAAATGCTTTTCGATCACCCGCGCGCCCCGTGCCACCGCAGCCACGGACATGGCCGTACCCAGCGTATGGTCGGAGTAGCCGACGGGGACGCCAAATGCCGCATACAGCGTATCCATGGCCCTCAGATTCACCGCCGAAGGCTCAGCAGGATAATCACTGGTGCAATGGAGCAACGTGAGGTTCGCCCGTAAGGCGGCCTGCCCCTCGGGCGATGCATAGGCCGCCTGAAAGGCGGCCACCGAGGGCTGGTCGGTGGCTCCGGCAATCCGCCCGAAGGCAATGACGCCCAGCGCCATCTCCACCTCGGCCAGGGTCGCCATACCGGTCGAAACGATCAGCGCGGCGCCCGTCCGGGCATGTTCCAGTAGAAAAGGCGCATTGGTCAGCTCGCCGGAGGGTAACTTGAGCAGATTCAGCCCCAGTTCGTCGACCAGAAAACGAAGGCTGTCGGAATCGAAGGCCGAAGACAGGAAAGCGATACCCTGACGTTCTGCCGCATCCTTCAGATCTCGATGCAACGCAGGGGAGAGTTCCAGCCGCTTGAGCATGGCATATTGCGATTCTGCGGCACCCGTCGTGCGCTGCTGATAGGCCGCCTTCGGGGCATCCCGAGTGGCCAAGCTTTCCGCCTTGAAGGTCTGAAACTTGACCGCATCCGCACCCGCGCGCGCCGCAACCGCAACCAGTTCGAAAGCCAGGTCCGCCTGACCGTTATGGTTCACGCCCGCCTCGGCAATCACCTGCACGGCGGGGACGTTCCCTGGGTCCATCGATGAACTCATACACACTCCGGTGGAAGATCGTAAAACGCTTTGCGCCGCAATGTGGCCAGATCAACGGATCGCAGAATCGTCATCATGCGCCCGCTGGCGTCGCCCGCGCCATAGGGGTTCGTCATCTGGGGCAATGCCGCCTGGAAGGAAGCCGACAGACTCTGGCGAATGGCCGTCTCGATCTCGGTCGACTGCGGTGCACAATCGATCACGCTGGCAGCGCGCAGGCGCCCCCGTTGTCGATCGCCAATGTTCACCGTCGCCGCGCCAAAGCTAGGTGCCTCGATAATGCCGCTGGACGAATTTCCGATCACGACCTGCACCTGACGCAGCAAAGACAGATACCGCAGCTGGCCCAGCGAAGAATACACCCGCACCCGGTCGGCATGGCGCTCGGCATAGCTTTCCAGCAAGGGGATGATCGCCCGCCCACCCGGATCGGCATTGGGCAGCGTGAACACAATCGACGCATCGGGGAAGGCATCCAGTGCCGTCAGCAGTGCGCAGCACTGGATCGCGGAATCCTCGGTATTGAGCGTCGCCGGATGAAAGGTGACGAGAAAGCTTAGCGGCCTCAAGGAAAAATCGAGCGCCTGCTCCAATGCCGATCGCGACAACAGCGGCGTGCGGCGCAGATGATCCAGCCCCGGTGCGCCCACCTCGAACACGCGACCGGGCTGCTCGCCCATCTGGATCACCCGGCGACGGTACGGCTCGGCAGCTGTGAAATGCAGATGGGCCAGCTTGGTGATCGCATGGCGAAACCCTTCGTCCAGCGCGCCTTCGGTCACCTCGCCACCGTGGATATGTGCGATGGGCAGGCACAGGATGAACGCCGCACTGGCCGCCGCCAGCATCTCGAACCGGTCGCCGAGAATCACCACGATATCGGGTTGCAAGCGGGCAAAGGCCTCGGAAAAACCGATCGTGCCGAGACCGGTCGAGCGGGCGATGGCCGCCGGTTCGTCCGACGTCAGATCGATATCCACCCGCGCCGCGATGGGAAACCCATCCTTCTCGATCACATCGACCGTCCGACCGAACAGGGGCACGAGATGCATCCCCGTCACGATCAATTGGAGTTCCAGGTCGTCCGCATGATGCAAGTCGTGAATCAGCCAGTACAAAAGGCCATAGTCCGCGCGGGTTCCGGTCACGACGGCAATGCGACGCTTCATGCGAGCCCATCGCCCCGAGCTGAACTGGGGATATTCACCACGGTGGACGCCAATCGTTCGGTGATCGGCAGGGCGCCACGCGGGCACTGCGCATACATCGGCAGGCGATGCATGGGTGTCCATAACGGACGCGTCATCACGCCCGCATGGTTGGTCGCGGCAAGGAATGCATCGCGGGCGCCCTCATCGGCCAGGCGCAGGGCATTGAGCCAGTAATTGCTGCGCGCGCCATGATTTACGCCCTGTGGCTCGATCACAAAATCCCAACCCGCTGCCCCGCACCATTGCCGGTACGCGTCGGCCACGACGCGCTTGCTGGTCAGCAGGCCAGGCAGGCGCGCCATCTGAGCAACGCCAAACGCGGCATTCAAGTTCGGCAGCCGGTAGTTGAAACCGACCTCATCGTGTTCGAATGCCCAGAGATGCGGTTTTTTCGCCGTCGTGGTCAGATGTTTGACCCGGACAGCAAGCGCTTCGTCGTCAGTCACGATCATGCCGCCACCGCCCGTGGTAATGACCTTGTTGCCATTGAAACTGAACACGCCCAGTCGCCCGAACGTGCCGGTATGCCGCTCGCCCACGAAACTGCCCAGCGATTCGGCGGCATCCTCGATCACCACCAGTCCGAATTCATCACAGACGGCGACAATCGCCTGAATGCGCGCCGGATGCCCCAGCGTATGCATGGGCACGCAGGCACGAATGCGCCGACCACTGGCACGGTCATAGGTGCAGCCATCGGCCCGTAGTTCGGCATGTTGTTCCAACCAGGCACGCAGGGCAACGGGATCCAAGCCCAAGGTCGCCTCCTCGACATCGACGAACACCGGTTCCGCCCCGCAATAATGGATGGCATTGCAGGTGGCGATAAAACTGAGCGACTGGGTAATCACCAGATCGCCGGGCAACACGTCCGCCACCATCAGCGCCGCATGCAGGGCTGCCGTCCCATTCACGGTCGCTATCGCATATTTCGCACCGACGAACCGGGCGACTTCGTGTTCAAACTGAGTGACAAAGATACCCACACTGGAGACGAACGTTGAGTCGATCGCTTCGTTCACGCGCATTTTTTCCAGATCGCCCATCACCGGCGCATGCAGCGGGATCGGCGCATCTGGCTCACCGTAAAGTTCACGGACGAAGCGAACGAACCCCTCAGACATTGTAGATATCGACCTTGTAACGACGCAGATTGTCCGGGTTGGTGAACCATTCGATGGTGCGCGCCAACCCTTCGCGGATATCCACCTGCGGCTTGAAACCGGTCAGGGCTTCAATCTTGCTGTTGTCGCACCAGAGGCGGAAAACCTCGGAGTTTTGCGGACGCAGGCGCTGATCGTCCTGCACTACTTCGATCTCGCTGCCCATCAGTTCACGAATGAGATGCAGGGTGTCGCGGATTGTGATCTCGTAATTCGAACCGATATTGACCACCTCACCGATGGCCGCATCGCACTCGGCCAGGGCGATGAAGCCTCGGCAGGTATCCGCGACGTAATTGAAATCGCGAGTCGGACTCATGTCACCCAGTTCGATTCGGGGCTTGCCCGAGGCGATCTGGCTGATGATGGTGGGGATCACCGCGCGGGCGGACTGGCGCGGTCCATAGGTATTGAAGGGACGCGCCACCGTCAGGGGCAGATCGAAGGCATTCTGGAAACTTTGTGCGATGGCGTCAGCCCCAATCTTGGACGCGCTATAGGGCGACTGGGGTTGCAACGGGTGCTTCTCGTCGATCGGCACATACTGGGCGGTGCCATAGACTTCGCTGGTCGAGGTATGAATGACGCGTTTCACCCCTGCATCCAGTGCAGCCTGACAGACATTCAAGGTGCCACGCACATTGGTGTCTACGTAACTATCCGGGGCAACGTAGGAATACGGAATCGCGATGAGTGCCGCCAGGTGAAACACCACATCCACGTCTTTCATCATGTGCCGGCAGAAATGGGGATCGCGGACATCGCCCGAAACCACCTCAATCTCGGCCAGGCACGGCGTACCCTCCAGCCAGCCCCAGTCATTGAAGCTGTTGTACTGCGCCAGGGCCCGGACGGTATAACCGCGTGCTGCCAGCATTTCCACGAGATGCGAACCAATAAAGCCGTCAGCGCCGGTCACCAGGGCGCGGGATGATTTCGATAAGGTCGTTCCAGACATGACACCATCCATTAGTAAACCAGAGGCGAATCTCCGAAGATCGGCCCAAACCTCAGCCAGGACCAATCATTCAAGAATTCGGGCACGAACACAATAACACCGGGCAACAATCCAGAGGCGTTACCCATTCAATCCAGCCTCATACGAGGCTGTATCTCGATGCCGGCATTCCCGATCTATGACCAAATCCCGCACAGTCGGGCGGCGCTTCGTTATGATAGCCGCTCAAGGATTCGTGAATCGACACCCAAAGCGTTCATTATGACCGATATGCCCCCCGCGACCGTGACCATCCCCGACCACCTGACGCCCGGCGACAACCCGCAGGAGCTCGTGCAAACCCAGGCGGGCGACTGGATTTTTCCGGCGCTCAACGGACTGCATTTCAGTCCCTCTGCCGAACAGACGATCATTCCCGGCACCAGCCCGGCACAACAGGCTTTACAGGCGCATTTCCGCAACCGCCTGCATCAGCAGGACCGGCTCTATGTCATGATCGGCAGCGATTCCGGTCAGCTTATCCGCTTTGTTCAGGAAAAGTCGCCACTGCCCCGGGGTTCCCGCTGGCTATTCATCGAACCAGAACCCCTGGCGAGCATCCTGAAGCGGACGCCGGCGGTTGCCGCCCTACTGGACGATTATGTTCACCTGATCACGCCCGAGGAATGGGACGAGGCCACCGAACTGCTGCTGCTGAACGATTATTTTCGCATCAACGGGGTGGCATTCGAGCGCTCCCTGGCTGCTCTGGATCACCCGACACCGGACTACCTCGAACTCGTCGATCAATTCGATGCCGAACTGACTCGACGCCGATATGTCGTCACGGCCAACCTCGGCACGGCGCCGTTCCTGAACGCACAGCTGGCCAATACACCCAGCTTTTTTGCCAACCTCGTGCCGCTCAAGGGCATTTTCAAAGGAAAAAAGGCACTGATCCTGGCGGGAGGGCCATCACTGGACGACCAGATCGACTGGATCAAGGCCAATCGATCCCGACTATTTCTCATCGCCGTATCGCGCATCAGCGCGCGACTGCTGGCCGTCGACATCCACCCGGACCTGATCGCCACGGTCGATCCCTACCCGGTCAGCCTGACGGTCAGCCGCCACATGTTCGGTTTCGGCCCTCAGACCATCCTGGTCGCCGGCAATCATGCCTATCCCGGCATCGTGAACCGATGGCCACATCGGATGCTGCACACCGATCTGCTGCTGCCCTGGGACGAACCCGTATCCCCCGACGAACAGGATAAACCCGCACAAACAATCAATCCGGTCGGCAATCTCGTGTCTGTCGGACCAACCGTCACCCACACCTGCGTCATGCTGGCCACCTATCTCGGATTTACCGAGATTGCCTTTGCCGGCCTGGATCTATGTCATGCGCCCGATGGGCAAACCCATGCCCAGGGCAGCAGCGAAGCGGCTGCCGGCCCCCTCCTGGACTACACCGCCGTCAAGGTCACCACCAACCGGGGACAGATTGCCTGGACGACACCGGACTATTTTGCCGGCATCGAAACCCTGGAGAGCATGGCGGAGCATTTGATGCCTCAAGGCGTCTCGCTGATCAACCCATCACCCAACGCGGCAGCTATCAAAGGGGTCCGATTCCAGCCGCTCGAGGAAATCGACTGGCCCGCCGGGCCTTTTGATCGCCGCCCTCTGGACGCGGCCGTACCCGTATCCGCGCAAGCCGTGATCGATCACCTCACCCGCGTGCAGACTGCACTGAAAACCATGGCGGAACAGGTACAGAAAATCGAAAATCTGGCGCAGCTCGCCCTGGAGTCTAATCGGGCATTCTTCAACATGATCAACCCGGACCGGCAATCCCTCCATCAACGTCGCATGCGCGCCATCGACCGCCTGATGCGCGCGCGATTGCCCGAGGCCGAACACCTCGTCAAAACCATAGCCCACCGGGAGCTGGTGGCCACCGATCTGCCCCACGATTTTTTTGCGCTGGATGCCCAACAGGCAGAAGCGTTGGCCAACCGGTTTTACAACAGCATCCAGCTAGCCGCCAAAAACCTGCAACCCGTTCTGTCCAATATCGACTTTCGTCTGGAAACCCGCTTGATGGAACAGGACCGCCAACAGGATCCTGCTCTGATTCTGGCGCGGTATGTGGAAGGCAAGGAACCCGAACGGGTACTCTGGCTGGCGACCAACTGGGCGCTCCCCACCCAAATCACAGCCGAGGCTGCTGAGATCTTCGATGCGCAGATGACAAAACTGCTCGCCGCCGATCAAAAACGCAATGAAGAACGCAGATCACCCAAGGCCAGCTTGCGCCTGGCGGAAATGCATTTTTCCCAACACAACGGAAGTGCACTGGCTTCGTTGGCGCAGGCCCTCACACAGCACCCGGACACCCGGCAGGCGCCGCCCTACGCGGCCTATTTGCGCGGATTGCTAGCCGAACTGAACCACGAACCCAGCCGCGCAATGACGGCATATGAACACGTACTGAACCAAGCCGATTCCAGAGAGGATCAACTGTTGCTGGATCATTGTCTCATCCGGACATCTGCGGTCAGCCTGTTGCTGGATGATCCGGTACAGGCCAATCAGGCACTGGATACGGCCGCGCTTTTCAACCCCAGCCACTGGGCACTGAGTGGTCAGCTGGCCTCCCTGCGGGGTGATTACGCGCACGCCATCGAGGCCTATTCTCATTATCTGGCGCGCTTCCCTGGTGATCCGATCCGGATCCGTCAGATTGCGACCCTGTTCAACACCCTCGGTATTGATCAAGGAATTGAGCAATGTCTAGCCTTGGTCACCTACTGCAACCCGGCCGATCAACCCCATCTCAAGGCCGACCTGAACGCCTTGCGGGGTGAAAGCCCGTCGCCCGCCAGTCCCCGCCAGATACCAGAGCAATAATCCAGGAACACCGGGACCGAGACGGAAGACCAAAACGACACAGGCGCCGCCGGGAATCCCGATGGCGCCTGTGTACAGCGTGTTCTTTTAATCGCGGCGTCTCAACCGCCCTTGGCCCGTGTTTTTTGACTAGTACCCCAATCCTTCGGTATTGATATAAGCGCGTGCAGCGCGTGTTTGTTGTACATGCTGTCGCAACGATTCAGTCAGTGCCTTTTGCTTGTCTTCCATGGCCGCTCGCGTTCGCGCAAAGCGTTGTTCCCATTCGGCTCGCATGGCCAGCATTAACGGATGTTCCGCGCAATTTTTCGCTACGGCCATATCCACCGTCAGCTCGATCACACGCCGGGCTTCGGCAATCGAATTCAGGGCCACCCCATCGTAGGCCCCGGTTTGATCTGCCAACCATCGCTCCGCCTCTGCATCAACGTCTGCGCCCAGTCGCTGAAGCATCGATAGTCGATCGATCAAAATGTCGGGTAATGGCATGGACATCAGATCAAGGCCACACAAATCAACCGGCCAGCGCAGTCGCCTGCCGAACCTCTGCCTGTGGCTCAATCGCCTCCCAGGCTTCCTTGATTTGACGAATCAGCCGATCCACCTCATCAAACCCAGCCATGTCGCGACGAGCACTGGCATCCAGCAGACGGCGCTCACAATAATCATAAAGCTCAAACAGCCGCTCTCCGAGCTCCGGGCTGGCATCTTTATTCAAACCACCCTTCAGACCTACGAGGATATTCATGGCGAAATCCACATTGCGCGCCTTGAGTTCGAACTGACCGGCCTGCGTGGCGAATTTGGCCTTGGCTACATGAGTCAGGAATCCTTCGAACAGCATCGCGACCAGCCGGTGCGGCGATGCCTGCTCGACTTCGGCGGCAAGGTCAATTTGACGATAGTTTTGCGCATAAGCTTTAGCGTGCATGACTGTTTACTCTCCAGAAGCGGGGATCAACACTCCCTGAAACAGGGGGTACCGACTGATGATTCGTACTACTTTAGATTATCGGCCAACCGGGCGATAACTTGAGGCTCAATGACTAATTCAATTTCGCCAAAAAGCTCATGGATGAATTCATTTGCGCCACATACGCATCCATAGCCGTAAATTGGGCCATCAAGGATGTTTGGTACTGGTTCAGCCGGGCCTGCAAATCGGATTGCTGTTTGGTAATCGATTGCAACTGGGTGTTGATGCTTTGGGTACGGCTATCCAGGATGCCGTTATATTGCAGATAGGGGTTGAGTACGTTGTCGACTTTGGCACTCAGCCCGTTTGTGGAATCGGTCAACATGGTTTTGACGGCATTAGGGTCTGTCGTCAGCGCTTGATTCAGTTTAGTGGTGTCCAGCGTCATCACGCCGTTTTTATCCACCTGGATCCCGATATCGGCCAGATTCTGAACCGTGGTACTCCCCGTCGTGTAGTTCTGCCCCATCAGCGAACGCAGCGCATTGTTCACGCCATTCGCTGTCGCATCGCCCAACAGAGGACCCGCCTGATTGGCAGTCGGATCATAGGAAGTCAAACCGGCATTCGTGGTCTGATATTGGTTGTAGTTGGTAACCAGGGTCTGTAGTGCCGTAGTGATCGGGCTGGTATCCGCCCCCACCGTCACAGCCACATTGGTCCCGACCACTGCTTTGGTGAGGTTCAATGTCAACCCGGTCACTGCCGAGCTGACACTATTGGATGCACTGGTCACCTGATTACCATCAATCTTGATGATGGAGTCCTGAGCCGCGCTAATTTGGGTCAGGTTATTGGAAGCCAGCTGCGACAAACCACTGGCATCGGTATTATTCCCGTCGGAATCGACAGCAGAAACAGTGACCGCATTACTCGATCCGGTATTCAGTGAGGTGAACACCAACTTGGAGACCGTGCCGCCCGTACCGTTATCCACATTGATAATGGAGGCTTGAACGCCCTTGTTACCCGAGGCCGCATTGATATTGTCACGAATATTGGTCAGCGTGTCCGTCGCAGCCACACTCACCGAAAAGGCACTGCCCCCCACACTGAAATTGAGCGTTCCGGAACCCACCGTGCTGGTTGCTGCCGCAAATCCCGTGGAAGCCTGCTTCTGGGCGGTCGCCAGTTGGTCCACCTCAACTTGGTAGGTACCCAATGCCGTACCCGGAATAGCGCTGGCGTTCAGGATGGTGCTATCGGAAACTGTTGCGGTTCGTGTGCGGAAGGTATCCAGATTTCTGAGGGCATCTGCGGCCGTCTGAACACTGGACAGGCCACTCTTCAACTGACCCAGCGCCGAGAGCGTTGCATTGAAGGATGTTTGTCGATTGGTGAGTATTTGCTGCTGGGGGGCGCCTTCTGCGCTCACCAGTTGCGTGACAATGCCCTGGATATCCAGGCCCGAGCCGAGTCCGGAAAAAGAAATCCCGCTCGGAGAAGTCGAGCTCGACGTAGATACAGTAGCAGACATCACAACCTCCTCAATCCCGCGTCAATGCGCAGAACTGAATAATTTTTGTCAGGTTTTTTCTGACAATAACAAACCTGTTGGCGACTTGGAATCAAAGTTCAGCATGTCTTCGCGCATTTTCAGAATAGCCTCAGCAGGAAACTGCTTGATGACCTTCTGCGTAGACGGATCAACCACCTTGATGACCACTTGATTCAATTTCTCATCCACCGAAAACTGAACCGACGTCGGTTTGCCGGCCTGCTGTTTGATCAAGCCCTCAAGCACCTGATCCACCTGATCTTTTGTCGGCTGGGGGGTGCCTCCAGCAGCCTTGGCACCCGACCCAGGGATGGGCACGGGCACGGTAGCAGAGCCCGCTACGGGGGCCGGCTGGATACCCACACCCACAGACGGAGCCGATGAACCAGGCGAAGAAGACAAAGCATCCCGACCTTGCGATGAAGGCGGGATGCCGGAATTTGATATTGAGTTAATACTACTCATTTTTAGCTTCCTCGTTGTAACAGGCGACTCATCCGTCGATCAGCCACCCGCCCAAACTCTTGCTTTTACTGCACCATCCTTAGTGCCTACGGGCTCCTGGGGTTAACGAAGCAGAGACAATACAGCCTGCGGTGCCTGGTTCGCCTGGGTCAACATGGCATTACCGGCCTGCTGGAGAATCTGCGACTTGGACAGTGCCGAGGTTTCCTGAGCAAAGTTGGTATCCAGAATCCGCGAACGTGCCTGCGACTGATTAACCACGAAGGTGTTCAGGTTGTCAATCGTGATCTGGAAGCGGTTCTGCACAGCACCCAGCTTGGCGCGGGTGGTGTCGATCGAGTTGATCGCCTTATCGATAGTGCTGATGCCACTCATGATCTTGGTAAAGGTTGCTGCACTACCGATAGATACGGTGGTTGCCAGCACAGACTTGATCCCGCCACTCGCCGTACCGCGGGTTGACTGATTGCCGATCGAGAACGCAATCTGGTTGGTCGCACCGGTGTTCGCACCGACCTGGAACTTGGCATTGGCCGAGCCGCTCAGGCTGCCCTGAAGGACATTCTTGCCGTTGAACTGGGTGTTACCGATAATCCGGCCCAATTCGCTCTGCAGCTGCTTGAATTCAGTTTGCAGGTTCTGGCGATCCGAGGTGCTGTTGGTGGCGTTGGCAGACTGAACCGCCAGGTCACGCATCCGCTGCAGGGTGCTGGTCAGTGCGCCCATGGCGCCTTCAGCAGTCTGCGCCAGTGAAATCCCATCGTTGGCATTACGTGCAGCCACGTTGGAACCATTGATCTGGGTGGTCATCCGATCACTGATGGCCAGACCAGCCGCATCGTCCTTCGCGCTGTTAATGCGCAAACCAGTGGACAGGCGCTGCATGGCAGTTTGCATGGAAGTGTCATTGGCACGCAAAGCATTTTGGGTCTGCAGGGAAAGAATGTTGGTGTTGATTACGTTTGGCATGATCTCGATCCTCGTTGAAGCAATGTATTTGGCAAAATGCCATCGAGCTTGTTCTGTACTCGAGTTATCGGCGCAGGTTTGGAAAACTTTAGGGCTGTTATTGTTTTTTTAATCCGTCTTGCCCGCCGGTTTCTTACACCTGGTTTTGCCCGACAGTCCCTGTGTCGGCCATCACGCAAAAAACTTGAATATGAAAAGTGAAGATCGTTTCCATTTCATGGTTTTGACATGACAGTATCAAATGAACACGGTATAAGTTAGATAAGCGTCCCGCTGGGGAAACGCCGCTCAGGCAAGTCACCACACCTCGTCGCCAAGGAATACGCATACCGATGAATGCATCGATCTACACGTTGGAAATCACACCGCTTTTACCCAGCCGTATTGCACGGCTCGACGAGCTGGCGCATAACCTGTACTACAGCTGGACCCGTTCGGTTCGGTACCTGTTCAGTCGGATCGATCCGGTCTGCTGGCAGGAAACCGAGGATAACCCCCGACTTTTTCTGCTCCGGGTCGCCCAGGAAAAACTGGATCTTGCTGCCGAGAACCCGGTCTACCTCGCGGATTACGATGATGCTTGCCGTCACTTCGACGAGTACCTGGCCCGTCCACTGCCGAGCGATGTTGCCGATCAACTCGCGCCCGATGATCTCGTTGCCTATTTTTGTGCGGAATATGGCTTTCACGAATCCCTGCCGATCTATTCGGGCGGCCTCGGCATTCTTGCCGGTGATCACTGCAAGGCAATCTCCGACCTTGGGTTCCCTTTTGTCGCGGTGGGCCTGATGTACCGTCAGGGCTATTTCAAGCAGGAAATCGATGCGCAGGGCAACCAGATCGCGACCTATCAGGACATCGACTTCGACACGCTCCCCATCAGCAAATCAACCGATCCACAGGGGAATAATGTCCGAGTTTCACTGAACTTCCCCGGACGCATCGTGATGGCCCAGGTGTGGCAGGCCCAAATCGGGCGCGTCAGATTGCTGCTGCTGGATACCGACATCGTCGAAAACAGCCTGGAAGATCGGCAGATCACCTACCGGCTCTATGGCGGTGATCGTCGCACCCGGATCGAACAAGAAATTGTTCTCGGCATCGGCGGTGTTCGTGCGCTCAGAGCGCTGGGCATCAAGCCCACCGCCTGGCACATCAATGAGGGACATGCTGCTTTTCAGGTCCTCGAACGCCTGCGTGAGTTCACTCAGCAAGGCTATGCCCCGGAAGTGTCCACAGAGATGGTGGCGGCGGCGACTGTATTCACGACACATACGCCCGTACCTGCCGGACATGACGTATTCTCGGATGAGTTGATCCATGAATATTTCGACGCCCTGCTCCCCGAATTGGGCCTGACGCAGGAGGCTTTTCTGGCCTTGGGGCGACAGCCGCATCAGGCCGGGTTCAATATGACGGCCCTGGCACTGCACGGGTCACGGCAACACAATGGTGTTTCCGAGATCCATGGGCGGGTCGCGTCCGAGATGGACAGCGATTTCTGGCCCGAAGTGCCCGCCGATGAAAACCCCGTCACCTACGTCACGAATGGCGTTCACGTAGACACCTTTCTGGCCCGTGAGTTCTCTCTGCTTTTTGACAGCCTGCGCCGCGACTGGCGGCTGCATCTGCGCGATCAGGCATTCTGGTCGTTTGTCGATACGATTCCCAATGAACGCTTCTGGTCGGTGCGGTGTGCCCTCAAGGTCGACCTGATTCGGGATATTCGTCAACGCCTGACTTTCCAATTGGAAAGTGACGGGTTGAGCGACGTCCGGATCGACCGCACCCTGCGCTATTTGAACCGACGTGCGTCGGACGTGCTGATCGTGGGCTTTGCTCGCCGATTTGCCACCTACAAACGCGCCAATCTTCTGTTTCGTGATCGCGCACGCCTGGCCCGATTACTGGCGGACGAGGATCGCCCGATCATCTTCCTGTTTGCGGGCAAGGCCCACCCAGCGGACGAGCCCGGCAAAGCCCTGATACGCGAGATCTGGCAGATTTCGAACGAGCCCGAGTTTCACGGCCGGATTCTCCTGCTCGAAGGCTACGACATGGCCTTGGCGCGGAAGCTCGTCGCAGGATGTGATGTCTGGCTGAACATTCCCGAATACCCGCTCGAGGCATCGGGAACCTCCGGCCAGAAGGCCAGCCTGAATGGCGCACTGAATCTCTCGGTGGCCGACGGCTGGTGGGGTGAGGGTTACCAGAACGATGCCGGCGTAGCCAACGGCTGGTCAATCAAGCCGTATAACCGTAGTTTCGACCACGAGTACTGCGATGACGAAGAGGCCAGCGATCTCCTGACATTACTGGAAGATGAGGTAACGCCCCTGTTTTTCAAACGGGACCCGAGCGGGATTCCCATCGATTGGGTGCGTTTTGCCAAAACCGCGATTCATACCGTGCTCCCCCAGTTCAACGCGGCACGAATGGTCTGTGATTACATCACTCGACACTATCTGGTTGCCGCCCGCCACGGTGTCACGCTCTCTGCCGATGAGGGGCGAATGGCGAAAAGCCTGTCCGCATTCAAGCATAGGGTCCGTGATGCCTGGCCCGGGGTATCCGGGCGGCTCGTCAATGACGTTCCTCACCGCATCCACAGTGACGAGGAAATTCATCTGGAAGTAGAGGTCACCCTGAACGGACTTCAACCCAGCGAAGTCGTCGTCGAATGTCTTTTCGGCCAAAACAAGACACACGACAACTGGTTGACACAGCAAAGATTCTCAACAAATTCATCGCCAGAATCGAACACCGACGATACAGGAAATCCACCCCGCACACAGGTCTACCATCTGACGATTCAGGTCTCCCTGTCCGGTCTGCAGAATTTCCGGTTGCGACTGGTGCCCTGCCACCCGGCGCAATTGCACCCCTATGAACTGGGGCTGATGAAATGGCTGTGAGACGACCAGCCGATGCCTGACGTCGGCTATTAACCGTCGGCGCAAACATCTGTTTTTCACACAAAAAACGCCCCGAGATCGGGGCGTTTTGGCATCAGTGAGATGACCGAAATAGGCACAGGGTCATCCTGGCGAATCGCCGAAGAGTGACCCGGCAGACATGATTTACATCATGCCGCCCATGCCGCCCATACCACCCATGTCACCACCTGACGGCGCAGAGGAATCTGACTTCGGCAGTTCGGCAATCATGCACTCGGTGGTGATCATCAAACCAGCCACTGAGCCCGCATTCTGCAGCGCAGAACGGGTGACCTTGGTCGGATCGAGGATACCCATTGCAATCATGTCACCAAAAGTGCCATTCGACGCATCGTAGCCGAAGTTACCGGTGCCTGAACGAACCTGGTTCACAACCACGGAAGGCTCTTCACCACAGTTTGCCACGATCTGGCGCAAGGGATCTTCCATCGCACGCAGGGCAATGCTGATGCCGGTGGTCTGGTCGGCATTCGCACCGGTCAGGCCGCGAATGGCTTCCAGCGCGCGAATCAAGGCAACGCCACCGCCCGGAACCACGCCTTCTTCAACAGCAGCGCGGGTCGCATGAAGCGCATCGTCAACGCGGTCTTTCTTCTCTTTCATTTCGACTTCGGTGGCTGCGCCGACCTTGATCACCGCAACGCCGCCCGCCAGTTTGGCGATGCGTTCCTGCAGTTTTTCCTTGTCGTAATCAGACGAGGTGGTTTCCATCTGGGCACGGATCTGAGTGACACGGCCTTCGATGTCTGCTTTCGCGCCCGCACCACCGATGATGGTGGTGTTTTCCTTGGTGATCAGTATCCGCTTGGCGGTACCCAGATCATCCAGGGTGATTTTTTCGAGGCTCAGGCCGACTTCATCGGAAACAACCTGACCACCGGTCAGAATCGCCAGATCCTGAAGCATCGCCTTGCGACGATCGCCGAAGCCAGGGGCCTTAACGGCAGCGACTTTAACGATACCGCGCATCACGTTGATGACCAGAGTCGCCAGCGCTTCGCCTTCGATGTCTTCTGCAACGATCAACAAAGGCTTGCCTGCTTTCGCAGCGCCTTCCAGTGCGGGCAGCAGTTCACGGATATTGCTGATTTTCTTGTCATGCAACAGAACATAGGGGTCTTCCAGTTCTACCGACATCGTCTTCTGGTTGTTGACGAAATACGGGGACAGATAACCACGATCGAACTGCATGCCTTCAACGACATCCAGCTCGTTTTCGAAGCCGGAGCCTTCTTCAACGGTGATCACACCGTCTTTGCCCACTTTTTCCATCGCGTCGGAAATGATCTTGCCGATGCTCACGTCCGAGTTGGCGGAAATGGTGGCAACTTGAGCGATGGCCTTGCTATCAGAGCAAGGCTTGGAGATCTTCTTCAGTTCTTCAACCGCAGCAATCACGGCCTGGTCGATCCCGCGCTTCAAATCCATCGGGTTCATGCCGGCAGCAACAGCCTTCAGGCCTTCACGCACAATGGCAGCAGCCAGAACGGTTGCGGTGGTGGTGCCATCACCGGCGATATCCGCCGTCTGTGAGGTCACTTCCTTAACCATCTGTGCACCCATGTTCTCGAACTTGTCGTCCAGTTCGATTTCGCGGGCAACGGTCACGCCGTCCTTGGTCACGTGCGGAGATCCAAAGCTCTTCTCAATCACAACATTCCGGCCCTTGGGACCTAGGGTGACTTTAACGGCATCAGCCAATACATTCACACCACGCAACATGCGATCGCGTGCAGAACTGGAAAAACGGACTTCTTTAGCAGCCATGTAACATGCTCCTTAAATTGATTGGGTTATAAGTGGTAGAAAATTATGCTTCGATCACAGCCAGAAGATCGTCTTCGCCCATCATCAACAGCTCTTCGCCATCCACCTTGACCTTGGTGCCGGCATACTGATTGAACAGGACCTGATCACCGGACTTCACGCTCATGGGACGGATTTCACCCTTCTCATTGCTCTTGCCTGGACCAGCGGCCACGACTTCGCCGCGGTTGGGTTTTTCAGCAGCCGAATCAGGCAGCACGATACCGAACGCCGTTTTGCGCTCTTCTTCAACGCGCTTGATCAAGACGCGGTCATGTAGGGGACGAATTTTCATTGTGATCACTCCGTATCAACTTCAAGAAAGGAAAGAATTGCGCGCCAGCCGATTCACGGCCTGACGCACGCCAGTAACGAGTGCTCATCATGGGGGTGTCCAATGGGATTTCAAGAGCCGTCAAAAGAAAGGTGGGTGATAAATGCAAAACGATCCATCAAAACTTCGCGATATACTAAATCCCAGCCAAGCATTTTCCATCACTGAGGACCTGAACATGGGGCAGACCACCACTTTCGAACACATTCACATGCCGGCCGGCGAGCGTATCCGGGTTGGCGACAATGGTGCGCTGATCGTGCCCAATCAGCCCATCATTCCGTTCATCGAAGGCGATGGCATCGGCGTGGACATCACACCCGTGATGCGCAAGGTGATCGATGCGGCTGTCGCCAAAGCCTATGGTCCGCAACGCAAAATCGCCTGGATGGAGATCTATGCCGGCGAGAAATCCGCCACGGTCTATGCCGACAACAGTGGCCTGCCCGCCGAAACCATGGCCGCCGTGCGCGATTTCGTGGTTTCAATCAAGGGACCGCTGACCACGCCGGTCGGCGGGGGCATCCGCTCGCTCAACGTTGCCCTGCGTCAGCAGCTCGATCTGTATGTCTGCCTGCGTCCAGTGCGCTACTTCACCGGCACGCCCAGCCCCCTCAAGCATCCGGAAAAAACCGAGATGGTCATCTTCCGGGAAAACAGCGAAGACATTTACGCAGGTATCGAATGGGCGGCCGGCACCCCGGAAGTCAAGAAGGTGATCGACTTCCTGCAGAACGAGATGGGCGTCACCAAAATCCGCTTCCCGGAAAGCTCGGGCATCGGCATCAAGCCCGTCTCACGCGAAGGCACCGAACGCCTGGTGCGCAAGGCCATCGAATATGTGATCGACAACGACCGCAGCTCGCTGACCCTCGTACATAAGGGCAACATCATGAAGTTCACCGAAGGTGGCTTCAAACAATGGGGTTACGACCTCGTGAAGCGAGAATTCGGCGCCGTAGACATCGGGGGGGGCTGGTGCTCCTTCAAGAATCCCAAAACTGGCCGCGAGATCACCGTCAAGGACGGGATTGCCGACGCCTTCCTGCAACAGATCCTGCTGCGCCCGGAAGATTATGACGTCATCGCCACCCTCAACCTGAACGGCGACTACATCTCCGATGCGCTCGCGGCCCAGGTCGGTGGTATCGGCATCGCCCCCGGCGCGAACCTCTCCGACACCGTCGCCATGTTCGAGGCCACCCACGGCACGGCACCGGACATCGCCGGGAAAAACCTGGCAAATCCGGCCTCATTGATCCTTTCCGCCGAAATGATGCTGCGCCACATGGGCTGGATCGAAGCCGCCGACCTCGTCATCAAAGGGGTGGAAGGCGCCATCGCCAGCAAGCGCGTCACCGGCGATTTCGCCCGCCTGATGGACGATGCCACCCAAATCGGCAGCGACGCCTTCGGCGATGAAATGATCAAGCAAATGGGTTGATCCAATCTAGGCTGCCGACGCAATGTCGGCAGTCACACTGACACCCATGCCGACAGCTTGGCGGCTCACCGCCTACACTTGCTTCATCCACTCGTAATTGGGAGCACATCTTGGACCTTCAACCCGAAGTCAGCGTGCAATGCCCGTACTGCTGGGAAACCATTTCTCTTTTACTGGATGCCAGCGCAGGTGCCCAAAACTATGTCGAAGATTGCTCCGTTTGTTGTCGCCCGATCATCGTGCACGTTTCCTTTCTCTTCGATGAACCGGAAGTCTGGGTCGAACCGGAGATGGACTGAACCTGCACCCACAATGCACCAGGCGTAACACATGATTATCGGGCATTTAACCCCACCAACCCCCTTGTGGTAGCATTCGCCCGCATTCGTCTACGTAGCTCAGCTGGATAGAGCGGCCCCCTCCTAAGGGGCAGGTCACAGGTTCAACTCCTGTCGTGGACACCAATAAACCACTGATATAAATCGTTATTAACGATCAGCGGCAATCACACAATATCAGAAAATATCAGCAAATATCCACCTCTCGTGCACCAAGAATGCACCAAAGAGCAAGTACCGGAAGCCATATACCATGCCGACACAACGGTACTGATGCTGAAATTCCTGAAGACGATGATCTAATATCTCACGCCAAATCTTCGTGCCGCTTAAACCATGACACTCACCAAAAAACGAGGTCATGACATGTCAGATTCAATCCACATTCTCAACGGCGACGAAGAAATCGCCAAGTTTCTAAAGGTATCGATACCTCACATCCGAAGACATGGGGATGGCATCCCTGTCATTCGCAAGATCGGAAACATCAGAATCTCATCCGAGGAAGCCTTTCAGGCGTGGCTTATAAGTGAGTTAAAAGCCGAAACCGCTGATGCGGCGGATGAAAATATGAGAGCCAGACCAGTCTCTGACTGGCACGATAAAGGGGCGATAGCGGCCGCGGGCAAGCGCAAACGGTTAAACTCAAAACAGCCAACCTGATGCTGTTTTGCAGCATCAGGCTTGCCTAGGGTTTGGCTTTATGGGTTGATTTATCCAATAAGCACTCGGCTAACGCCAAAAGGTCGTAAAGGGAGTTATGGTCAACCCCTAAAGCAACTTTCTGCCTCGATGCTGATACATATCTCCCGCCTTACGACACATTCGCGAAGCGAATCAGCGGAAGCGAATAGCCGACGCGCATCAACCAGTGCTCGACCAGGCGACGTCAGGCATGGCGCATTCGTTTTTCACGGTAAAGGCTGGGATCGTCGACATCGTCGCATACAGACGATGTCGCTGTGTTTAGCATGCGCGAATTCGACCCTGACTACACAGGGTTCAACCTCATCGGTTCATCAACCCTGAGTATTCGGCTGACGCCGAATTGTCGTAATGGGGTGGTTGTTCTCGTCGCCGTGCGCGTGTTTGATCGCATCGGTTGTTTCCGGCTTGGTGGATGGATAATCCAGACTTGAAAGAGAGGTGATGGTTTTGAACGTGAGAGTTCAAATCAAGCATCCGGTTCTTCGATGGTTCAAGCCACCCGGCGCTTGAGGGGATATAGCCGAGGGCATCACCAAATGCCCCCGGCTACCTATAATTGCTATAGGTACTAAAGAAGCCGCGCTATTGCTCCATGTTTCGCGCTATTACTCCACGGTTTCGGGCATTTGCTCCACACTTCCGTGCTTTTGCTCCACGTGAATTCGATCGCCATCGATGATGATACCGAGCTTGCTTAAAGCACCTTTATCTTCGCGCACCTCTCGTCGCCGATCCCGTCGCTGCGACGAACTCATTTGCTCGCCGCACACAGCAAGCAAAACCGTGTCGAGAGCCCATCCCCCATTCGGCGGCTTGCTCTTGTCATGACCCCGCAGGAAACGAATGACGGCCTGTGACACCCCATGACGTAATTGAGCGACAGGCCCAGGATCGTAATAGAGCCGAAAATCACCATCCAGTAGACGTAACCCCACCTCTCCGATGACTACGCGCCACAGCGCGCGTACGCCTTTGTTGAGCGGGTTATAGGCAGTGAGCTTCTGCCCTCTTGAGTCAACCGCATTTTCGACCAAATCAATCAGGTGCCCCTTGCATTGCAGATGCTCAGGACTCCTGATCTCGATGACAGCACCGAGAATGTCATTGATCATTCGTTCAAGGCCATTGGTGTTATTTTGCCGGGCAATCTTCCTGACCTTAGCTGGATCAACGAGCAGCTTCAGGCGTTGCCGCCCGTCGGAGTCGATGATCGCTCCCCTTTTCTCAGCACAACGGAACATCGCTTCCATCACGTCTGCATGAGTCTGGCCCAGACGCCCCTTGATACGAACCACGCCCCATGAAGTCGTGAGTTCAGTCTGTTGGTAGACAGGGCGCCGTGTCGGCTGAAACAAGCGCAACCGAGCCTGATGTGCAGTAGAGGTCGGCAAGCGATCAGAAGTCATAACCGTAGTCCCTACCAACCGATTTGACTGATTTCTTGCGATAACCACCCTTGAGGTTGTCATTAAGGTTCGGCAGATCAGAGGCACGCAGTACACCATTATCACCTCGATTTAGGTACTTAGTTTCGGATTCAGCGGCATGGCTTGCCTTTGGGTTACTCAGGCAGCGCCAATCGCGTCGCATTACCCCCTTGGCTTCAGACTCTTTTAGTGTCAACAGTCGAAGTACCCATACACTTCGTGAACCAGCCGGCAATTCTGTCGACCCTCTTCCAACATGATGATCATCGCGGGCTCCGAGCATCGCTGATTGGCTGACATGGTGCACAACCAGGATCGACAACTGATGCTTCATTGCAACCGAAACCAGGTACCGAATCAGATAATCCATGCCTACCCCATCGACTTCTTCCAGATCGTGGAACATCCTCAGTGGATCCAGCACCACCAGACGGTGACCTGCGATTTCTTCCTCGAACTTTCGCCCCTCTCTGGTAACGATGTAGCGTGGTTCATCAAGATTTCCCGGTGCAACGAGTGGTTTGCGCGCACCCTCCATGACAACAATCTTCATCCGATCATCGTCTGGATCGTCGATGTTCACGCCATCCTGCTTGATATCCTGAATGATGAACTGCAACCGCCCAGCATGGTCATTGAGTCGATCCTCACCAGCGAAATAAATCGCTTTTCCAACCATGTCTGAGTCTGGCGGGCCAAAAATACCGCCAACCGATACGCCAGTGGCTACAGTCAGCCCAGCCATCATGGCAACCCATGTTTTACCTGCACCGTCTGCACCACTTATCAGGCCCACATCACCGGGTTGCAGTGGACCAAGAATAAACTTGGGGTCAGGAATGTCCATGGTCGTGACTTGACCGATAGTTATAAGTTTTGGCATTTTAAAATCCTCTTTGTTATGTCCAAGATTAAGTTCTTGAACACAGGCTTAGCGGAGGTTTTTTTTCAATTAATTAAGCGGTGACCTGAGAGGTCACTCTGGAGGCATGATTATTCCGTTAAATGGCGACTTCACCGCCGCCATTTAATAGCCGTTTAATCGCGATCAAACACCACGCTTGCCGAACACCCAGCTACTTTTCTTCAATTGAGGTGCCGGTTGTTTTGCTTGTTCTGCCACCTGTTGCTGGTACGCCTCGACGGTCGTGATCACCACGCGGCCTTGTAGCAACTCCTTGACCTTAATCTTTTGCGCATCAACCCGAATCTTCCGCGAGTCATCTAGGGAGGTCTCATTCAGCGTGGGCGCATCAAAGAATGAACGATATCGTTCAAGCTGATGCGGCGTTTTGACGAGGATAAACACGCGATCGAGATATTGACCGGTGGGCATGGCAGGCTTATTCCACCCCTGCCGCTCGAACAATTTGGCGTACCGGACAACCATGTGCTGGAGCCGCAGATCATTCTTCGGGGTTCGGTCCAGCTCGATCCAAACGGCACCATCCCGCTCAAGATAAGAGAGATCAGGGACGAGAGCTTTGGTGTCGAACAGCATCCGTGTTTCCGGCTCAGTGAGCCAGCCAGACTTCGCCACCCTCATGTTGGGATTGGCGGCCGCAATCATCTGAAGTTCCAGCAGGTGCTGCATGAATGACCAGGCGGGTTTATACCGTGCGGGCTGGACGTTCGGTTCATGTTCAGCCAGCAGCGCATAGCCCTCTTTGCTGACGGAGTAGACCTGCCTTGCGCCATCCACCCGGTAACCGGTTGGAACCTTGTGCTTGGTCAGATAACCCGCTTTGGCGAGTTGAGCGCCGTATCGTGGTCGGGTAGTACCGTACTCATGCAGCAGCATGTGAGCGATCGTGGCGTCGCTGACATGTCGCCAGCGGCTAGCCATCATGAGTGTTGCCAAGCGAAGCTCATGGCCGCGCTCGTGAGCGGCTGTGCCTGCCAGGTGAGAAAGGTCTGTTCTGTTTTGTGTGGTCATTTATCGGTCTCCTTGAACCAGTTGTTACGCTGGTTTAGGGGCCGATGGGCATTTCGACGGGTTGGTGATGATGGAGGGCAACGATTGCGCCGCTGGCAGTATGTTCGGTGTCCATGAATCGGGTTCATAACCAGAATTCACTACGTGATGGCTGAACGCCACCGCTGGCGCGGCTTCTGGTCATCGCGGCTGGACGCCGCGCCCAATCCATCGACGACCGACTCCGGCTTTCAGCCTGCGCGCACTTCGTGCTTGCCGGGATCGCCGCACGAAGTGCGGCTACCTGCTCCGCAGGCTCTCTCGGCGCACGTTGTTTGCCTCCGTCGGGGCTATTGCCCTCTCGGCCCTCCCCAATCCATCGCTTCGCTCTGGATGGGGCCCCTGTCCTCGACCCGCCGCCTGCGGCAGCGCCCATCGCTTTGCTCCGGGTTGCGGAACAGGTAGCCGCGCTGTCGCTTGGCGATCCGGGGCGTTGCCCCCCATGCCAGTACGCCAGCTTGGGCTGGCTCAGCCCTCCGGTGCGCGACACACCGCAACCCTTGTGACCACATCGCCGAATACGGCGACATGGCACTCGTGCTGCTTGTGCATCGCTTACTCCGGTCTGCCTGTCACGGCACCCCCCGGTCCGTCATCACAGGGTGATGCCGGATGCTGCGACCTGAACGGTCTTGCACCGCGTTGCGGCCTTTAAATCTGTCGTGTTGACTGATTCTTGTCGTTTTCCCTGACATCAGGCTCGCCACGGTAAATCGTCATTGGGGGCATTCAGCTTCAGCGATGACACACCTAAAGCCATCTCAAACAATGCCGGTCTACTTTTATCGCACCGCTGTGATACAAAGGTGCCCTATTTGTTTTGGCATACTGCAAACCTTGGCTTGCACCAACACCACAGCCTCATTCAGGAAGATACCGCACCCATGATCAGTGACATCAAGAAAACCCTTTGGGCAACAGCCGACAAACTGCGATCCAACATGGATGCGGCGGAGTACAAGCATCTGGTGCTCGGGTTGATCTTCGTGAAGTTTGTCTCGGATACATTCACCGCACGGCGTGACGAACTCGCCGAGCGCTTTGCTGATCCCGACGATGAGTTTTTTCTCGGGGATACCCCCGATCTGGAGACCATTGAAGCCGAGCTGGAAGATCGTGATTACTTCCGTGCCGTCAATGCGTTCTGGGTGCCAGAAATCGCCCGCTGGGAGGTGATCCGGGCATCGGCCAAGCAACCGGATATCGGCAAGCAAATTGATGCGGCACTGACGGCGCTTGAAGTGGAGAACCCGAAGCTCAAGGGGATTCTGGATAAGCGTTATGGTCGTGCATCGCTGCCGGACGGCAAGCTCGGCGAATTGGTCGATCTGGTCTCGACCATCGGTTTTGGTGCCGATGCGGCGCAAGCCAAGGATATTCTCGGTCAGGTCTACGAGTATTTCCTTGGCATGTTCGCTTCAGCCGAGGGCAAGCGAGGTGGGCAGTTCTATACGCCAGCCTCCATCGTGCAAACGCTTGTCGGCGTATTGAACCCGCATCAAGGTAAGGTGTATGACCCTTGCTGCGGTTCGGGCGGCATGTTCGTGCAGTCAGAGAAGTTCATCGAAGCGCACGGTGGCAAGATCAACGATGTGTCGATCTATGGTCAGGAGTCCAACCCGACCACTTGGCGACTGGCTGCGATGAACCTTGCCATTCGCGGCATCGAGTTCAACCTCGGGCGTGAACCGGCCGATTCGTTCACCCGTGATCAGCATCCCGACCTGCGGGCGGATTTTGTGATGGCCAACCCGCCGTTCAATATCAGTGACTGGTGGCATGGCAGCCTGGAGGGTGATCCTCGCTGGGTGTACGGTACGCCCCCGCAAGGCAATGCCAACTATGCCTGGCTGCAACACATGCTGTACCACCTTAAACCGGGCGGACGGGCGGGCATCGTATTGGCGAATGGTTCGATGAGTTCATCCCAGAGTGGTGAGGGCGAGATACGTGCCGCGATGGTTGAAGCCGATGTGGTTGAAGTCATGGTCGCCTTGCCCGGTCAGTTGTTCTTCAATACCCAGATTCCGGCCTGCCTGTGGTTCCTCACCAAGGGTAAGCAGCAACGCAAGGGTGAAGTGTTGTTCATTGATGCCCGCAAGCTCGGCACGAACGTCAGCCGCGTGCAGATTGAACTGACTGATGAAGAGATAGAGCGCATTGCCCAGACGGTCGCCGACTGGCGTGGCGAGCCGTTGGACAAGGGCGGCGTCGTGAATGACTACACAGACATACCCGGCTTCTGTCGTAGCGTCTCGCTCGACGAGATAGCCGAACACGGTCATGTGTTGACACCGGGCCGTTATGTCGGTGCCGAAACGGTCGAAGACGACGACGAAGCCTTTGCCGACAAGATGCAGGCACTCACCGAAAAGCTCGGCGAACAGATGGCCAAGGGCGCGGAACTGGATGCCTTGATCCGGCAAAAGCTGGGGGGGCTTGGGTATGAGTTTTGAGTGGCCAACGGACTACAACACAGAGGAATGCCAACACTTTTGCGATCGAGTGGCAGATGGCACGCATGACAGCCCCCAAGAAGCTCCTAATGGGAAAAAACTGGCAACATCAAAAAATATTAAGAATGGCTTATTGGATCTGTCCACAGCTTACACAATCAATGATTCCGACTTTCACGCAATCAATAAAAGAAGCAAAGTCGATCAATGGGATATTCTGATCTCGATGATTGGTACTGTTGGTGAAGTATGCATCGTAAATGAAAAAAATCCTGATTTCGCCATCAAAAACGTCGGTCTACTAAAGATATCAGACCCAGTTAAGTCACGATGGCTTTACTACTTCCTGCGATCACCATATGGGAAAAGGCTAATTGATGATCATAAAAAGGGTTCGACTCAGCAATACATATCTTTGACAGAGCTTCGACGTCTACCTATTCCCGTCCCCAAGCAACGCAAGGTGATGGAAAGTGCTACGTCTATATTGACCCTGCTCGACGACCGCATCGCTCTCCTGCGGGAAACCAATTCCACGCTGGAAGCCATCGCTCAGGCCATTTTCAAGTCTTGGTTCGTTGATTTCGACCCGGTTCATGCCAAGGCCGAGGGCCGACTTCCGGAGGGAATAGACGAGGAAACCGCCGCTCTATTTCCGGATGGGTTTGAAGAGTCGGAACTGGGTCCGATTCCTAGGGGGTGGATGGTTCAAACTCTAGGAGATATATGTTCGGTCACTATTGGCGGCCTTTGGGGGAAAGATACAAAAGAGGAAGCTGATTTATTGCCCGTTGTTAGCTTGAGAGGTGTCGATTTAGAAAATTTACGTTCCATCGGATATGCAAAAGATGCTCCCGTTCGCTGGGTAAAATCAAGTGCGATGGAAAAGCGTAGAGTCAATGAATGTGAGGTGTTAATTGCATCATCAGGTGCGGGACCGTGCGGCCGTCCGCTCTGGGCTGGTGCAAATTTTGAATCGATTTACGGTAAGCCGGTCATATTTTCTAACTTTGTTAAACGGCTTCGTTGCGAGACGTCGGCAAAAGCTATCTATGTCGACCGTCTGTTAGCCGATATGCGTGAATCAAAGGAAATCTGGAATTTTATTAATGGAACTTCAATTCCTAACCTTGACGACAAGTTATTGCTTGCTTCAAAAACAGTCGTATTACCCAGCGATGGCGCTCTTTTAGCGTTTGAGTCTATAGCACGGGTTATTTATTCAAAACTCTATACAGAGAAAGCTCAGACTCTAATTGACCTCCGCGACACCCTGCTGCCACGCCTGATCTCCGGCAAGCTCCGGTTGCCCGAAGCTAAAGCAATCATGGATAAGGTGATATGAGATGATCGACTGGAACGAGGTTTCTGCGATAGCGACAGCGTTTGCCGCTGTTTTCACGGCATGGATGGTCTTTCTCACCCGTAAGACAATCAATCAATCGCAAGCGGCCATCAAGCAGACGAGAGAACAGCACATGGACAACTTTCGTCCTGTTTGTACCCTCGAGCCACACCGCGACGAACACTTGGATGCATACAAAAGAAACCCCATTGTGACGATTGCTCGAGGTGAGCACGATTTGTACGAGATCGTGGTCAATGCCCGTCTGATCAATGTCGGCAATGGCCCCGCGACAGACATTGACTTGAGCATCGACTTTTTACCATCAGGTGGAGAGCCTTTAACGAAGAATCTCGGCGTTGTCCTTGCAGCGGGTAATGAGATGGATGGGATCAGAATCGCTTTCTCTCGCCAGATCTTTAATGAACTGCGTCTTGCGTTATCAGAACTGCCAGAGCGGCAGGGTGAGCAGCTAGTCGCCCGAGAGTCATGGAACATGACACTGACTTACAAGGACATCTTCGGCAGGACGTTCAAAACCCATCACACACGAGATGCGACAAAACCATGGACCATCTTGTCATCTGGGAGTTGATTCAAGGTTGCTTTTTAGGCAACAATCGTTGCACTAAAGGCAACGAGCAGATAATCGATGTCACTGAACGCCATTTTATTTCCAGAGTATCGCCGCCGAGTGCTGGGCTTGTTGTTGCTCCACCCTGACCAACGTTATTACCTGCGTGAGATCGCCCGTCTAACGGGCACCACGGCAGGCACCTTGGCCCGTGAACTCACCAAGCTCGTCAAGGCGGGTGTGATAACCGTGCAGAAAGTCGGCAACCAGTCACATTATTCAGCGAATCCTGACTGCCCAGTCTTCGATGAATTGGCGAGCATCCTGCGCAAAACCAGTGGTCTGACGGATGTGCTGGCCGACGCCTTGCTGCCACTCGCCGATCAAATCGAGGTGGCATTCATTTTCGGCTCCGTAGCCAGCGGTAAAGCACGATCCGAAAGCGACATCGACCTGATGGTGATTGGCGATGTGTCGTTCAAGGCCGTTGTTACCGCCCTGTATTCGCTTCAGGAGCGATTGGGTCGCGAATTGAACCCCAAGGTCTACTCTCGAATGGAATGGCGCAATCTGGTTGCAGAGAACGGTACATTCATTCGCGACATCCAGAAGAAACCCATGCTGTTTATCATGGGCAGGGAATCTGATCTGCATGACAAGGAGGTCGCACCGTCATGACACTGGACAATCTAATTGGAACGCAGCTTGAAGCGGTTGAACCGGATCGCGCCGGAGTCGAACGATTGCTGGATGCTGCGCATCGCAGCCTCACGGATGCAGCTTTACTCGACTTGAGCAACGAGGGTCGCTTCGATATGGCTCACTTACTCCTAATTTCCCCAGAAAAAAGCAAACCACAGAGCATCGCGCCACTGTGGCGCTGCGGACAGGTTGTTGATTATAAATACAATAATTAAAATTTAATTATGAAAAACGATCACTTTGGAGATCTAAACTCGGAAGCCACTGCTTTGCCGTCAGCTCATCCATGGCAAACGAAGCATTCGAGCAATGCCCGATTGTTGATGAAACACATGCACGAATGGCTCAAGGCCAACCGTAAAGACTGGATGTGATGACTGTTGCCGATGAGCGTCTGAGACCAGGCATTCAAAGCGAAAAAGCCTTTCATGATGGCTCGGTGCATTCGTGATGGAATCACGCTCTTGTTCATGAAAACCGATCTGTCTATACAGCTCGCTACCGACATGCATAGGAAAACGGGTTTTTCTATACACATCGGGGCGGCGGGATATGTTGATTGGGTTTACTATGCATGGCATCTACAACCTATCGTCATGGAAGCGTTTACCTCCATGCGGCCACTATCCGAGTAGTGATTGATGACCGAAGACCAGCTTGAGCAGGAAGCATTGTCATGGTTGACCGATGTCGGCTATCAGTTCGTCCATGGACCCGATATCGCGCCGGATGGCACGAATCCCGAGCGGGCCGATTACCGGCAGGTCGTGCTCATCGAGCGTTTGCGCGCTGCCATTGATCGCCTGAATCCCGGCATTCCGCTGGTCGCCCGCCATGATGCCCTGCAACAGGTGCTTGATCTCGGTATTCCGGCGCTGCTGTCAGCCAATCGCCATTTTCACAAACTGCTGGTCACGGGGGTTCCCGTCCAGTATCAACGTGAGGGCGACACAATAGGCGACTTCGTTCGCCTGATTGACTGGACAACACCATCGAACAACGAGTGGTTGGCCATCAACCAGTTCAGCATCCAGGGGCCGAATCATACCCGCCGCCCGGACATCATCCTGTTCGTCAACGGCCTGCCACTCGTGCTCGTGGAACTGAAAAACCCGGCAGACGAGAACGCCACCATCTGGAAAGCGTTTGACCAGATCGAGACCTACAAGGCGCAAATCTCGGATGTATTCCAGTACAACGAGGTGCTGATCATTTCCGATGGCAGCCAAGCTCGTTTTGGTTCCCTGTCATCAAGCGCCGAACGCTTTATGCACTGGCGCACCATCGACGGCAAAGGCCTTGATCCGTTGGGTCAGTTCAATGAACTGGAAACCCTCGTTCGCGGTTTGCTGACGCCAGCCCTGTTTCTCGATTACCTGCGCTTTTTCGTACTGTTCGAAGACGACGGTAATCTGGTCAAGAAGATCGCCGGTTATCATCAGTTTCATGCGGTCCGCTCGGCCATCGAACAGGTAGTGACGGCTTCACGACCCGATGGCTCACACAAGGGTGGCGTGGTCTGGCATACGCAAGGATCGGGCAAGAGCATCACTATGACCTGCTTTGCCGCGAGGGTGATGCAAGAACCATCGATGCAGAATCCGACCATCGTGGTGATTACCGACCGCAATGATCTTGATGGTCAATTGTTCGGGGTGTTTTCGCTGTCACAGGATTTGCTGCGTGAGCAGCCGATCCAGATCGGCAACCGCAAGGACCTCCGTGAAAAACTCGCCAATCGGCCATCAGGCGGGATCATCTTCACGACCATCCAGAAGTTCATGCCGGGCGAGGACGAAGACTCGTTCCCGATCCTGTCAGAGCGACACAACATCGTCGTGATCGCCGATGAAGCGCATCGCACCCAGTATGGCTTCGATGCCAAATTGAAGCCCGTCAAAACTGCACAGGTGGCTTCAAAGGCTGCGCCAATACCAGAGGGTGGATCAACCGATGAACACGCGCCTATGCGCTATCAGGTCGGTTATGCCCAGCATCTACGTGATGCACTGCCTAATGCGACATTCGTTGCATTCACTGGTACACCGGTTTCCAGCGAAGATCGGGATACCCGCTCGGTATTCGGCGAATACATCAGCATTTACGACATGCAGCAGGCACAGGAAGACGGCGCCACCGTGCCGATCTACTTTGAATCGCGGCTGGCAAAGCTGGGGCTCAAGGACGCCGATCTACCGAGCATTGATGAAGTGGTCGATGAACTGGCTGAAGACGAAGAAGAAAGCCAGCAGGCGCGATTAAAGAGCCGCTGGGCCGCTTTGGAAAAGGTGGTCGGGGCTACACCGCGGATCGCCAGTGTTGCGGCTGATCTCGTCAAGCATTTTGAAGAACGCAACCAGTCGCAAAGCGGCAAGGCGATGGTCGTCGCCATGAGTCGCGACATCTGTGTTCACCTATATGACGAAATCATCAAGCTCCGACCCGAATGGCACAGTGATGACCCTGAGTTGGGCGCGATCAAGGTCGTGATGACCGGCTCGGCGAGTGACAAGGCATTACTGCGTCCGCATATCTACAGCAATCAGACCAAGAAGCGGCTGGAGAAGCGGTTCAAGGATGCGAGTGATCCCTTGAGGATTGTGATCGTGCGAGACATGTGGCTGACTGGCTTTGATGCACCCTGTGTGAATACCCTGTATGTCGACAAGCCGATGAAAGGCCACAACCTGATGCAGGCCATTGCGCGGGTCAATCGGGTCTTCAAGGACAAACAGGGCGGCCTGGTGGTCGATTACATTGGCATCGGCAACGAACTCAAGAGTGCGCTCAAGGAATACACGGCCAGTCACGGTCGTGGACGCCCCACGGTCGATGTGCATGAAGCCTATTCGGTGCTTGAAGAAAAGCTCGATATGCTTAGAGGAATGCTGTACGGTTACGACTACAGCGATTTTTTGACGGCCAGCCACAAACGCCTTGCCGGAGCGGCCAACCATATCCTTGGCCTCGACGATGGCAAGAAACGCTTTGCTGACGCCTCGCTGGCAATGACTAAGGCATTCTCCCTGTGCGGGACGCTGGACGAAGCTCAAGCCCTGCGTGAAGAGGTGGCATTCATGCAGGCCGTGCGGGTCATCCTGACCAAGCGGGATATCACGGACAAGAAGCGCAGTGATGCGGAACGCGACATGGCCATTCGGCAGATCATCGACTCGGCGGTGGTATCCGGTGAGGTGGTTGATGTGTTTGCGGCCGTTGGGCTGGATAAACCCAACATAGGCATTCTCGACGAGGTGTTCCTCGCCGAAATCCAGAACCTGCCGGAGAAAAACCTTGCCGTCGAACTGCTGGAACGGTTGCTTGAGGGAGAGATCAAGTCACGGTTTGCTGGCAATGTGGTTCAGGATCGCAAATTCTCAGAAATGCTGACCAATGTTATCGCCCGCTACCAGAACCGCGCTATCGAGACCGCACAGGTGATCGAGGAATTGATCGCCATGGCGCATAAATTCAAAGATGCGGCGAATCGGGGTGAAGAGCTTGGTTTGACTGAAGATGAAATCCGGTTTTACGACGCCTTGGCGGATAACGAATCAGCGGTGCGTGAGCTCAATGACGAAACACTGAAAAAGATCGCTCATGAGTTGACTGAGAACCTACGCAAGAATGTGTCGATCGACTGGTCGGTGCGTGAGGGTGTTCGCGCCCGACTGCGGTTGATGGTCAAGCGGATTCTGCGCAAGTACAAGTATCCGCCCGATAAACAGGATGAAGCGGTGACACTGGTGCTGAAGCAGGCTGAGGCGTTGAGCGAAGCGTGGGTGGGTTGACTTGAACCGTACCAACCGGCATTAGTCACAAACTCCCAGACTCAATCTTGCCCTTGGCGATGGCTTTATCGACTACCTCGTACTTCCATTGCCAAGACGTATACAGGAACGGCTTTTCACCAACTTTTTGTTTCAATTGCGCTTGAACAATGAATACCGTACCAATTGGATGGGCATCCCGCATGCGGGATGAGCACTCGACTCGCATGTCGGCAGGGTAACCTTGACCCGGCAAAGGGCGCGCCCGTATTTTTTTGGATGATAGCTCACCTAGATTCAGGAAAGTTTCAATTGCGATTCGCTGGTAGTGGGGCATTGATACCATTCTCTAGTACTGTGGTTAGTGAAATCATTAACCCATAAAGGTCGACCAGCCAAGGCATCCTGCGTTTGACTAGATTAATGCCTACCAAGTCAGTCGGTATGCCCTCACTGGCTTTCACAATATATTCGCACCTAGGTGCTACTCGATAAAAAAACCCACCGAAGTGGGGTTGAATAATGGCCTCCAGAAAAGTTAGATAACACCTTTCTTCTTGAGATACTCGCCCACAAGCAGAGAAACCAATAAAAAGAGTCCAACTAACATCATGACTCGCGCGGGGTCCACTACAGACCTCCTTGTGTTAAGTGTTTTGCTGAAAATAGGCCAAAAAGAGGTGCCGGGTCAAGGATTACAATTCGAACGCATGGAGCACGGGGTCAACCAAGCTGCTCGAAAATGTGAGCACGCCACACCAAATCAAACTGCATCTATTTCAAACGAAGTAACCCCACCGAAGTGGGGTTGAATGTTGTGGTGAAACAAAGGCATAGAGCCTCTTCCGTTTTGTCGCCAGATCAAAGCCCAAACGTTCCGGCCTTGAGTGACTTGTCTTCTATTCTTCTATGGCGCGGGTACCGACAACCCCATCTCCAGCCTCTGATCTTCAGTGAATGAGTAAAGACCAAAACCTGTCGCGGTGATGATCGCTTTGATCAGGCAATTTGTGGTGGCCCTTTCCCAGTCAGAAACCGTGGGTTGGGCCTTGCAGCCGATACCCGTTCCTTGTGAGGCAACAGACTCCTTTGTTGCGGTATCGGCCACGATGGGTTCCATTTCATCGTAGGGGCGACCTTTATAGGTCACCCTAACTGAGACAATGTATTCCCCTTGCATCACCTGATACGGCAACTGACGAGCCCGCCCGATTTCCTTGTCGATGACCTCGAACTGCCGGATCTCAAATCGAGATTCCCCATCAGTCATTCTCATGGCTGAAACAGCAGTTGCCCAGTCGAGTGGGCCTGATCGGTCACAACCACCACCCTCGGGTTCATCAAAACCACAGCAGTCAGGATAAAGAAGACGTTCCATGGCCTTGAAAAAGCCATCAGCATCTTCACCAAACCGACTGTACAGACACATGCTGCGTATTCCGGTGAACGTGACCGCTGATTCCGGCCATCGTGACCGCTTGCGCATGGTCTGATGTTACGCGGTTAAATTCTAATGCCTGCGGTCACGATGGGGTAGTGTTCTCCTCCTTTTTGGTGGGTTTTGATTGTTCTGCGCGCAGTGAGTCGCCGGTCAGGGTGAAGCGGTGATTGCGCTGCAGGATGCGGTCGAGGATGGCGTCGGCGATGGTGGCGTCGCCTATCCAGGCGTGCCAGTGCTCCACCGGCAACTGGCTGGTGATGATGGTGGCTTTGTTGGCGGCACGGTCGTCGATGATTTCCAGCAGGTCGGAACGGGTCATGCTGTCGATAGCGCCCATGCCCCAGTCGTCGAGCACCAATACGTCGGTCTTGGCCAGTTGCAGCAACCATTTGCCGAAGGTGCCGCTGCCGTGCCGGATGCGCAGTTCTTCCTGCAAGCGGGGTACGCGCTGATAGATGGCGGTGTAACCCCGGCGACAGGCATATTGTGCCAGTGCGCAGGCCAGCCAGGATTTGCCCGCACCCGTGGGGCCGGTAATCAGGATGCTGTGGCCGGCGTTGACCCAGTCGCCCAAGGCCAGGCTCATCACCTCGCGCCGGTCGATACCGCGACCTGTACGGCTGTCGATATCTTCGATGGCCGCCTGTGCGTATTTCAGGCGGGCGTTCTTGAGCAGGCGCAGGAGCTTGCGGTCATTGCGGGCATGCACTTCCCGATCCACCAGCAGCGCCACGCGTTCTTCGAAGCTGAGGGCTGCCATGCCGGGCTGTGCCAGTTGTTCTTCCAGACCCGTCGCCAGGCCGTCCAGTTTCAGGCTGCGCAATTGCGTCAGCGTGGTATGCATCATCATTTGATCGTTCCTCATTGGTAGTAGCCAGGGCCACGCAGGTGAATATGGTTGGGGCTGACCCATTCTTCATTGGCAGGCGGTGTGCTTTGGTCGCGTCCGTTGGCCAGGATGTCGCGCACATGGCGGTACTGGCAGGCGCCGAGCTGCAAGGCCAGCATGCAGGCCGCTTCCAGCCGGGGTTTGCCGTAACGCTTGGCCAGCGACAGGAGGCCCAAGCAGGCGCGGTAGCCATGCTCGGGATGCTTGTACTGGTTCAGCAGCCGTGTCACCACTTCGGCAGTGGAAATGCCGATGCTTTGACCCCAGTGGATCAGCCGTTGCGGCGACCATTCCATCTGGGCGCGATGCGCCGCCGGCATGTGTGCGGCGGTGGTGGTAACGCCACCAGCCAGTTTGCTGCGGGCATGGCTGGCCACGCGGTTGCCGCGATGCAGAAGCTCGACCGTCACTGCCGTGAGGCGTGCTTCAAGTGCTTGTCCTACCAATGAATGCGGCACGCTGTAGCGGTGTCGTTCTACCTCCACATGGTAGTCAATATGCACCTTGACCGTTTTGAAGTGCGCCATTTCGTAACGCTGTAATGGCAGCGGTAACAAGGCCGGTGCGTCGATTTCGGCGAAGGCGCTGGCACGACTGCCGGGCAGCTTCTGGAAGGGCTTCTCGTTGAGCTGACTCAACAAGGGCGCAATGGCCTGATTGATTTCACCCACGCTGGCAAACTGCTGGTGGCGCAGACGCGCCATGATCCAGCGCTCGACGATCTGCACCGCCGACTCTGCTTTGGCTTTGTCCTGCGGGTGGTAGGGTCGCGCCGGTAGAACAGAAGTCCCGTAGTGGCGCGCGAAATCGAGTACGGTGTCGTTGCTGCGCGGCTCGTAACGGTCGGCGTCCGCAATCAGCGCCTTCGGGTTGTCGGGCACGATCATTTGCGGCACGCCGCCGATGAAGCTTAAGGCGCGCGCTGTCGATTCCAGCCAATCCACCATGGTCTCGCGCGGGGTGGCGCAGGCAAAGGTATAGCTGGACGCGCCCAGTGCCGCCACAAAGACGTGCGCGCGACTGCCGTCGGTCAGCGCGAGGGTGGGGCCGGCATAGTCGATGAACAGTTTCTCGCCGGCACGGTGAACCTGGCGCATGGAGCGCTTGAGTTGCCGGGCGAAGCGCCGGTAGTTGTCGCAGAATTGTGAATAAGCATAGGTCTGGCGGTCAGCGTGGTCGGCGCGGTACTCCTCCCACAGCAGCATCAATGTCATGCCTTTGCGTCGCAGTTCCTGATGCAGACGGCCGTAGTCCGGCTGAACATGATTGCGCGGTCGCTCGGGAGTAACCAGCAGGCGCCGCTCCAACGCCGTTTCGTCAATGTCCTGCACGGCAGCCCAGTCAAGACCAGCCGCAGCGGCCAGGCCGACATACTTGGTGACGACGCCCTTCGATATGCCAAGAGCCGCGGCGATCTGCTGGTGCGACAGCCGGGCGTCCAGTTTCAAACGCAATACGTCTTTAATTTTACGCATAGTGATCCTTGGTACGGGCACGCTGCCTCCAGACAAAAGCTGGAAGCGTACCCGTTCGGTTGCTCTATGCGTAACACCATTTCCATGAAGCACGACGCCATTCCGTTATCGTGACCGCCGATTCCGGAAACACCCCGAAATCGGTCACGATAGACCGGAATGGCTGGTCACGATGCGCCAGAATGACCGGTCACGATAGCCCGGAATCAGCGGTCACGATGCGCCGGAATACCCAACATGCCGAGGCCATTGACGATGGCCACACTCTTGGCTCGACAAAGCCCGATGGCTCTGTTGATGTCACTGAGTGTTATCGCCTCAGAGGGGATTGGCTGGTTTCCTTGATCCGTGATCGGCAGGTAAACCCGCTGACCCTCGTTCTCAACGGCGACAGCCGCTCCATTGAAAAAGAGTTGCATCGGCATTCTGTCTTCAAACTCGACCAAGCTCACCACGGGATTTTTAGCTAATGCCAGGGCTGTCGCCCATGGCAGGTACCTTTTCCCATCGATCACATCGATCCAGTCAGACAGGGTTACTTTCACACCATCGTTGAAGTTGTTCATGACGAACCTCCATTGTTTTACTCGCTCGGATTGAACGCAATGGATTAAGCGCAAGCGGGAAATTTAACGATGGCGGTGGCCGGTTGGCCGGTTGAGACGCCTGAAAGAGCTCGCTGGCTAGGAAATCAATCGAGAAAGTCTGCTTGAAGTGGTGAATAACCCCCGATTTTTCCGTTATTGTGCTGACGCTGATTGGTATACAAAGGATAGCGATCCTGAAATTCAGGTAACGCATGCGACGGAGGCATATTCACCTCTCAAAAAAATGAATGTAAATGGCATCCTGATTAAGTTTCAGCGTGGTTATAGCACCAAGGTGCCACACATGGGTGCGAAATCACCAAGTCAGGCCAATCATCCTCGATCGCTGCTACCCAATGAACTCATCCAGTTGAAATTAAAAGCTTTAAACGGGAATATCGCACCAAGGTGCGATAAAACTTTTTTCACCGGACTCGGTTTATGAGGCGATTCAAAAATGTGTGGCGGTGTCGAATACCAGTGGGCTGGCAAGAAGCGAAAGACATATTTCCCGATGATCCATGCTCAAATGCCGATCCTGATGCGCTCAGGAAAGCTCAAGCTGTTTGAGTGGGGTAGACGAGAGCGTGAACAAGGAGACCTGCCCGCAACTGGTTGGGCGAGAATTGACTCCATTCAAGACGGAAAGTGGGATCGGTTCGATCATCAGCAGGCGCGAATAATCGTCGATCAATACATGGAAAAGGATCGCGACCGCAATAGTCACTGGTTCAAGCTGGAGCCAGGTCAGTATATTCAAGGGCTTTTGGTGCGCTCAGGCGATGAGCAGCGCGTCTACGTCGTGACAGAGCCGCCACCCTCTCATCTCGCAACAAGCCACGATAGATGGCCGCGGATCAGGTTTGATCCGCGGCTTAAAGATTTACCCTTTCGAGCGCTTTAACCTAGCTTGAGAGCCAAATCCTCCGCCTTAAGGTGGGTATAACGCTTCAATGATTTGAGATCCTTATGCCCCGTGATCGCAGATACTGCCATCATGTCGAGGGTGCCAAGTTCAAAAAATCGGGTAGTCGCTTCGTGCCGAATATCATGCAGCCGCAAATTCACGAGGAAGTCCGGATCGGGCGTTTCGCCACGTTGATGACACTCTTCAAGGTAAAGCTGTCTCGCTCTTTCCCGTGCGCGGATGAACGCACGGGTCATGCCGTCCGGTGTGCTGCCGAAAAGCTTGCCTGAAAGTCGTCGTGGCATCGACTGTAGTACATTTACAGCCCTCGTGGACAAAGGCACCGTCCTTTCTTCTCCGTTCTTGGTTTCCACCAACTTCATGGTGCGCTTGTTCAGGTCGACGTCTTTCCAACTGGTGTGCTTCAGCGATTCACTGCGACGCATGGCGGTTTCCAGTTGCAACATGAGAAATGCGGGTAGCTCTTTACTTCTGGTGGCCGCGATGATTGCATCGATTTCAGCCATTGATGCGCGCCGTGTGCGTGGACGTGATTCACTTGGTTTGCGAATACGTTCGGTGGGTATTCCCATCGGTAAACGGCAACCCCACTCCTGATCCGCCTGCTTGAGAACTCGTTGAAGCAAGCTGATGTCCTTGCGGACAGTCGAGCTGCTCACTTTCTTTAGCCGAGCATCGCGGTAGCTTGCCACCGCTTCTGGTGTGATGGCGATGAGTTTCCAGTCGCCGAACGCCTCGATCAGGATTTTCAGCGGGTATTGATCTGTTTGCGATTTCTTCGTTGGAAGAATTTCGTCCCTGAAGCGTTCTGCGATGACGCGGAACGTGGTCCATTCTGCGGGGCTTTGACCCTGCCATGTTGATTGGTCGATCTCGCGCTGTACGGCACGCTCCCAATCGAATGCGTCTTCCTTAGTTGTAAACGTCTTGCTAATTCGCCCCTGAGGCGTGGTAATCTGGACGCGCCAGCCTTTTCCGTGTTTTCGTGGTTTTGCCATGTTGGCTTTCTCCTGTATGGATTGGTTTATGCACCAAGAATGCACCAACGACAATCCATGAACCACGTAGACTAATGATACAAAACGACTTTATTCAGCCTTGCATCATTCCTCCTAAGGGGCAGGTCGGGGGTTCAATTCCCTCCGTGGACACCATTCATGCAAAACACACCCTGTGAATCAATAACACTACCTCGATCATCCAGACCTTTCACAACATAGGTAACTATGTTCTGTTCATGTGTCGCCCATTGCTCTCTCCTCCTTATGGTTCTGGCATGCATCAACACAAGTTGTAACGGCATGGGATTACCAGGCACTCAACAATCGTAAAAACTCACTCTCCATACATCTCTTGCGCCCCACAAAGATTCATGTAATATGCATCTTTGTGGGGCGTGGTTGGGATATGGCCACTATTGAGTGAAGCATGGATCTGGTAGTGCCAAGCAATAACCACAAACCACATTACTGCTCAATCAAGTGGACTGCGGCGTTATGAGCGGCATCAGTTCGCTTTAGTTAATGGGGTTGCCATCCCTCATTCAAAACTTCTCTGCTCTCCCTATCGAGAATACGAGTGAACTTGATTAGGAATGGCCGACCAATTCACCAAGGCCTCTGCCCCTGGCCGAGAGCCTAAAACAACTTCCTGCGCCCAAGGAGTCAAGCCCATGCAACAAGTCTTCACCAAAGCGATGGCCCGAAATATTTTTCTCGGGGGATCGGTATTTTTCCTCGCTCTCTATGTGGCACTCAGCATCGATACCTGGCATCGAATACCGGATCGCGATCACGCCGACAAACTCACGCCTGCCGTGTTGCAAGGAAAATACATATTCGATTCCAACAACTGTATTGGCTGTCACACCGTAAATGGCGAAGGTGCCTATTTTGCCCCGGAGCTCGGCAATGTTTATAAACGGCGCGGGCCGGCATTCATTAAGGCATGGATACAGGCTCAACCTACGGGCATACCCGGCAGGCGTCAGATGCCAAATTTCCATCTCACCCAGACGCAGCTCGACGATCTCGTGCTCTATCTGCAATGGCTTTCCAATATCGACACGAACAACTGGCCGCCAAATATCCAGGGTTGATTGGATCACTGACTGTCTAATGATTGAATAAGGAGAAAATATGAAATACCAGTCTCAAAAGGTGGCAAAACCCTATTTCATAGGCGCCCTGACCTTATTTTTTGGGCAAATTGTTTTTGGACTGATTGCCGGATTCCAGTATTTGGATGGGTCATTCCTGTTTCCCGCATTACCATTTGATGTGGTGCGCATGAGCCACACGAACTTGCTCATCGTTTGGTTGCTCATGTCCTTCATGGGCGCCGCTTATTACATCGTCCCTGAGGAAGCACAAACCGAACTCTATAGCCCCAGACTCGCGCTGATCACATTCTGGGTATTTCTCACCGCCGCCGGACTGACGATCCTTTCTTATCTTTTTATACCTTATGCCCATCTGGCGGCGCTGACAGGTAATGCGGCGCTACCCACCATGGGTCGTGGCTACCTTGAACAGCCATTACCCACCAAGGTCGGTATCGTTCTGGTTGCATTGTCCCTGTTATTCAATGTGACCATGACCCTGATCAAAGGCCGCAAGACCACCATCAACTGGATTCTGGTCGGCAGCCTGTGGGGACTCGCGCTTCTTTTCCTTCCCGCCTTTTATTTCCCGGAAGATACCGTCAAAGCCAGCTTCGCGTGGTGGTGGGTCGTCCATGGCTGGGTCGAAGGCGATTGGGAATTGATCCTGGGCGCCCTGCTCGGTTTCATCCTGATCAAGATGACAGGGGTCGATCGTGAGATTGTGGAAAAATGGCTGTACATCATTGTCGCCATGACGCTGATTTCGGGCATCATCGGCATCGGTCACCACTATTACTACACGGGAGCACCGTCGTACTGGATATGGCTTGGTTCGATTTTCTCAATCCTTGAACCCATCCCGTTCATGCTCCTGATCGCGTTTTCCTTCAAGATGCTGATGCAGCGTCGTCGTGAGCATCCAAACAAAGCCGCTATGCTCTGGGCACTCGGCACGCCAATCATGGCTTTCCTCGGTGCGGGCGTGTGGGGCCTCATGATTACGCTGGCGCCTGCCCAGTACTATCTGCACGGTACCAACTTCACCGCTGCCCACGGGCATCTGGCATTTTTTGGCGCCTACGTGATGATCTCCCTGTCCATTATTTCCTATGCGATGCCCTTGCTTCGTGGCCGCTTGGCGAACAGCGCGACCGCTCAACGCTGGGAAATAACCGGGTTCTGGGTCATGGTCCTGAGCATGCTTGTCATCGCTTTGGCGCTAACCGGCGCCGGGATTGTGACTGTCATCCTGCAGCGTGCAGCAGATCATCCGATGAGTTTCATGCAGGTGGAAGGCAAGGCCCGGGTGTTCTTCTGGGTACGAGAGGCAGCCGGACTCAGTTTCTTTGCCGGATTGCTGATTTACCTGAGGAGCTTTTTCATTACCGGCGATTACGAATATGCCAGCGAAATGAAGCAGGCTCTGGCTCGTTAGACAAAATGCGGCGAGGGTTTGGCCCCGCCCATTCATGGGGGAGTCAGCCATGTCTCATGCCCTAAGCCCAAATGCCACCGAACCCTTGCCGGGTGATCTTGAAATAAGGGTTTTCCCTTTCGCGGAACTGATCATGGTCGGTGTGCTTTTCTCCGTTTAGGCATCTGCCCGCAGCAGCCACCTCGCATTGTTCGATACCGCGCAACTAACACTTAACCGGAACGACGGATATGCAAACACTCTGATCCTGCTAACCAGCAGTTACTTCGTGGTGCGTGCAACCCGATCAAACAAGAAGGAGTACTCATGTCCATTACCGCTATCGCTCAGAACCTTAAAGCCCCCGAGGTCTTGCCTTCTTATGCACCGGCCGACGACGAGGTCATGATCTTCGAACATGCCTACCGGAACTGCCTGCCCGTACTCATCAAGGGTCCAACCGGCTGCGGCAAAACGCGCTTCGTCGAATACATGGCGGCACGACTCGGCTTGGCATTGCACACCGTGTCCTGTCACGACGACCTGTCTGCCTCGGATCTGGTTGGCCGTCATCTCGTCAATGCCTCGGGCACCTACTGGACGGATGGCCCGCTGACCCGTGCTGTACGGCACGGCGGCATCTGTTATCTGGACGAGGTGGTTGAGGCGCGCAAGGACACAACCGTGGTGCTTCATGCGCTGTCGGACGATCGGCGAATCCTGCCCATCGATCGTACCGGAGAGACACTTGAAGCACCGGCAGAATTCATGCTTGTTGTTTCCTACAACCCTGGCTACCAGCATTTGCTCAAAGGCCTGAAACCCAGTACACGGCAACGCTTTGTATCGCTTGCCTTTGGTTTTCCGGAACCCGCCCGGGAAATCGACATCGTGATCTCGGAAACCGGCGTCGATCACACCATCGCCAAGCATCTCGTCACACTCGCCAATGCGCTGCGCAGTACGGCAGATCATGATCTGGAAGAAGCCCCCGGCACACGACTGATCGTTGATGCGGCAAAACTGATCGCCACGGGGTGCCCGCCCCAAACTGCCTGCCGGGCAGCCATCGTAGAGTGCCTGTCCGACGAGCCGGAAATCACGAAGGCTTTGATGGTGGTTGTCAACGCAATCTTCGCGCACTCATAGAGGGATGAACCCATGGAAGAACAGGTCGGCATCGCTTGGCATAGACTTATTAACCGACTCGCTACACGCCGATATCCCGATGAGGCCGTGGCGCTATCAGGTATATCGACCCCTGTTGGAATATTGTTTCGAGCGCTGGGCGGGGACCATGGTGTTGCCATACAAGCGGGAGGGAGCATACTCAACCATGCCAAACGCAGCCTACTGGAACGGCTGGCGGGCAGTGAACGCAAGGTAGAACTCGCCTGCGTGGATCATCAGGCGCTGCAATTACCCGCCGTCATTGACAGCTTCCCCACGCAGCGCTTGAACAACGAGCTATACCTCTGGCTGGCCGCCCTTTCAGCAACCAGTTTGCCCCCACAACAGACCTGGCTTGCGCGAAACCAGAATGCCACACGTCTGATTATTCAACGATTCCCCGGCATGGCGGCGATCTATCGTCGATTAGTGGCCGCCGAGATTCTACGACGTGGCCCCATCAACAGGCTCCCGCCCGATGAAGCGCAGCAGGAACAAGCCATCCGCGATGCGCTGCGCGAACCGGGCAGCATCTCCGTGCTCCCCCACGCGCGCCGCGCCCACCAGCCGATTCTGCTCTGGCTGCGGCCCGATATTTTGACAAACGCAAGCCTGCCCCCGCAAAAAAATAAGGATCAGGCATCCCGTGAATCGAGCACGACACAATCGGACAAGAAACGCAGGATGGCTGAATATACGGAAATGCCCGAGCGCAAGGGCGGTCTGCTGCTATTCAGACCAGAGTCAATTTTCAGTTGGTCCGAATATGCCAAAATTGAGCATGAAGCGCAGGAAAACGAGGATGAAGATCTCGCTCAGGCGGCCGACGATCTGGATACGATCTCTATTACGCGGGACAGCAGAAATATCGCGAAAAAACTCAGCATGAGCCTTGATTTGCCGAAGGCTGCATCCGCCCTCCCCCCTTTGAACGACGGCAAAATGCTCCCGGAATGGGACTACAAAACGCGCACCCTGAAACCCGATCAATGCCGTGTGAATACCATCCCGCTCACAGATATCGAACCCTGCGCCCTGCCCGAACATTTGAAGCGAGACCAACAACGACTCAAGCGACAGTTCGGGGCATTGCAGCCCGTGCGTCAGCGCCTCAAGGGGCAGCCTGAGGGGAACGACATCGATATCGACGCATATATCCGACATATTTCCCATCAGAACGAAACCGAAAATCGCTTTTATCTCGATCATCGCAACCGCGAGCGCGACCTATCCTGCCTGTTACTGGCGGACCTCTCTTTATCGACCGAAGCATGGGTCGGGGACAATCAACGCGTGATTGATGTCATCCGGGAGAGTCTGTTCCTGTTTGCAGAAACACTCACGACGACGCTCGATAAATTTGCGCTGTACGGATTCAGTTCAAAGCAACGCACCGACGTCCGCTTCCACACCCTGAAAGCATTCGACGAACCCTATAGCGACATTGTGCGCGGGCGCATCAACGGTATCAGCCCGGCGTACTACACTCGAATGGGTGCCGCCATACGCAAAGCAACAGAAACTCTAGCCCGCCAAAAAACCCGCGAGCGCCTGCTCCTGCTACTCACCGATGGGAAGCCCAACGATGCGGATCATTACGAAGGCCGATATGGCATCGAAGATACGCGAAAAGCCCTGATCGAAGCGCGGCAACAAGGTCTTCGCCCTTTTTGCGTGACCGTGGACCAAGAAGCGCACGAATATCTGCCGCATATTTTCGGTAAAAGCAATTTCATCATTATTCGAAAACCGTCGGAATTACCTGCCAGACTCCCCTTGCTCTACGCACTCATTACGCGCTGAGCCATGGACGTATGCCAATCCGATCGTCGTCACTCGTTATTTCCTGCCGATTCAAAGCCCGATCAGCCTTGCGCCAATCGCATAAATTGCTTGATTCTTGATTACCCAAACCAATGTATGAACAATCGAGCAACCCAAGGCCATCACTGATCCCATTCGATAGCCTGTCATCCCACATTCAGGATCCACAACACCCATGCAGTTAAACCAGCAAACCGACTATGCCCTGCGCATCCTCATGCTCTTGGCCAACGAGGAAAGGACGGCCCAGAAAACGCATGCCTCGGCCCCGCGACTGGTCACCATCCGGGAGATCGCGGAATTTCACGAAATTTCCAAAAACCACCTGATGAAGATTGTAAACAAGCTCGCTGAACATGGAGTCGTGCACGCTCAGCGAGGACATAAGGGTGGGTTGCGGCTGGGGGAAGCGGGTTTAAATATGCGCGTGGGGGACATCGTTCGTCTTATGGAAGGTGGATGGCAGATGGCCGCCTGTTTTTCCATTGATGGCAAGTGCCCCATCCAAAGTAGCTGCCGGTTACAGCAGGCGTTATACCAAGCCCTGAATGCATTTTGGACCGAGCTGGATCAATACACGCTCGGCGACATGATCGAACCAAAATCAAAACCCGAAGCGGTGCTGATTCAAAAAATCCGACACATCAACGAAGCAGCGCAAACATTCAACACCATTTGAATGCCATTCCCCCATCGGGACGCCCACAGCAGATCTTGAGCGCTCAATAACATTCATGTAGTATACATGTTTGTATTCGTCCATACCGGACGGGGAGGTTCTCTGATGACTGATTCCATTCACATCCCGCTCGACTCTGATACAAAAACGCAAATCATCACGGGTGATTCGGCGCGCCGCGCTGCCAAGTGGTTCAATTACGGCAACCTGATCGCACTGGCAATACCCTTCCCACTGGGCATCTTCTGGGCGGGCATGTCGATGCTGATCTACGGGTTAAACAAACATCACCCCAACCCAAAAGTGGGGTACTACACACAACGCGCTGCATACCGTTTTTACGGGGTGGTGGGGTCCCTGATACCCTTTGGCATGTTTTTCCCGCCACATCTCATGTATTACTTGATTTTCTGGGCGATTGCCGCTGCAATCATTTTGCCCTGGTCAATATATGACTTGCACCTCATCAACCACGATATCTGGGAAAACAGTACGGTTGAAGAGCCCCCAACATTCAACGAAACAGAATAGATTGGGCCGTTCAAGCCCAATAATTAAACCACGTCATCGATGGATACATTCTGGCCATTTTTTTGTAAGTAATTAAGCGATACTGACTGATTCCAAGACAATCCCCCGTATGGAGTCTGTAAATGAATACCCACCCAAATATCACGCACCTGTTTCTGGATATTGGCGGGGTTTTGTTGACTAACGGCTGGGATCATGTCGCGCGCCAACGGGCCGCGAGCCACTTCAGCTTGGATCTGGCCGATTTTGAAGACCGGCATCACCTGACCTTCGATACGTATGAAGAAGGGAAAATCACCCTCGACATCTATCTGGCGCGGGTGGTTTTTCATCAGCAGAGATCGTTCACGCCAGATGATTTTCGGGCCTTCATGGTGGCGCAGTCGCAACCCGATGACGCAATGATTTGTCTCATGAACCGGCTCAAGGCGCGACACGGCCTCAAGATCGCGGTGGTCAGCAATGAGGGCCGCGAGCTGAATGCTTATCGCATCAATACCTTTCACCTCAATGAATTCGTCGATGCCTTCATTTCCTCCTGTTTCGTCCACATTCGCAAACCCGATGAAGACATCTTTCAACTGGCGCTAGACATCACTCAAGCCAAAGCTGAAAACGTCCTGTATATCGAAAATACACCGCTATTCGTTCAGGTGGCGGATGGACTCGGTATCCGCAGCATTCTGCACACGGATTTCCATACGACCCGTGCGGCACTAGCGACATTTGGCCTCCAGGATGTACACAATGAACCCGTGTGAACACGCACCAGATGGGCGCCTGATCAGGAGGGACACCCTCTGCATCCGTTAAGCACCCTGTGGCGGCGCTGGCGCATGCGCTTGCTGCTGAAACGCCATCCTATTCCGCAGCCCATTTGGCACGATGTAACTCACCGCATGTGGACGTTAAAAGAGCTGGACGCTGTGCAAATGGCTGAGCTGCGGGAACTGTCCACCTGGTTTTTGGCGCAGAAATCCATCACTGGCGCGCAGGGCCTGGAAGTCACCACCGACATGAAGGTGGCCGTAGCGGCTCAGGCCTGTCTGCTCATCCTCAGTTTGGGTACATCCTATTTCGAGGGCTGGGTCGAAGTCATCCTGTATCCGGGCGCCTTTCGGGCAAAACACCCCCAGCCAGATGAGTTCGGTCTGGTGCACCACGAGGCCAATGCTTTAAGCGGCGAATCCTGGATGCATGGGCCGGTCGTTCTATCCTGGGGAGAAGTTGAAAGTGAGCTTTTCCATCATCAGGTCGGACGGAATGTTGTGGTTCATGAATTTGCCCACAAGCTGGATGGCCTGAATGGCGCCATGAATGGCATGCCACCGCTCCATCACGGCATGAACCGAACAAGCTGGACCGAGGCGCTGGCCAAGGGGTTTGAAACACTTCGCCACCAAGTAGCGGCGGGGCATTCGTCCCATTTGAATCCCTATGCCGCCACCAACCCCGCCGAGTTTTTTGCCGTGATCAGCGAGTATTTTTTCACAGCGCCCAATGTGCTGAAAACCTGTTGCCCGGATATTTATCGACAACTCGACCTGTTCTATAGACCGCACGCACGCCGAGGTGTGCGGGCGTAGCTTTCGCGCCCTGAGTAGTTTCACCACGTGATCCTGTCACGCCAGCTCAGCGCAAAACAACTTCCCTTCGCCAAAAGATAGCCATGCGCTACGATATGCCATGGCTTTGATGACAAATACGATGTCAACCCCGCCAAGAACAGGAGTTCCACCCATGATGCGATTGGATGCGGCGCCCCCCTTAATGCTGTTTTCTGCCGTTCTGTCGGTCTGTAGCGGTTGTGCCGCTCACGAGCAGATACTCAAGGCCCCATCGTCGGGATTCGTCTGGGTACAAGTCGGCACCGACAACCACGGCTGTGCCCTATTCACCAAGAAGGCAACCACCGCTCAAGTCTTGGTTGATACCGCCATTTGGTATCGAAATGCCCAGGGGAAGTACACACTGGATGCGCACAGTTGCGCGCCTCCAAAATAAAAGGATTTCCACGATGAAGAAAAGGAATTTTTCAGTGGCCCGCGTTGCCCTGTTGATTGCAACCACCACCCTGGCGGGCTGCGGGGGCGGTGGATCGTCCCCACCGCCCGATGCCGTGAGTTATGTCCCGACTCCGACACCGGCTCCGGCACCAACTCCGGCACCAACTCCGGCACCAACCCCTGCACCAACCCCTGCACCAACCCCTGGGCCCACGCTCACCCCCTCGCCCGGCGCCCCCACAAACTCTGCTCGGGTGACTGCCACCCTCGACTACAACGGGGCAGCGGCACAATCGGTCGGCGTGGCCGTGCTTGATTCAGGGATCAACACCAGCCATCAGGAATTCACGGGCAATGGCGGAAAGAATGGCGTCGGCGGCCCCATCGTCAGCGGCGGGATAGACACCACGGCTGCCATGAATAACGCGTACCCCACCATCACAGGAACAACCACGCCACAGGACAGCACCCATTACAGCTATGTTGGCCCATCTACCCACGGCAACTTCGTGGCCAGTATCGTCGCGGGCGCCAATATCGGCTATTCAGGCAACGCCAGCCTCTATATTGAAAAAATCACCGATACCAGCACCGCCAGCTCGGCAACCGTGGCCTATGGCTTCGGCGATGCGGCCACCAAAGGAATGAGTTTTGCCAATCTCAGTTATGGGCTCGACCCGATCAGCTATTACAAGCTACTGGCCGATCAAGTGGCTGCAGAACAGGCCGCCGGTCAAACGGGGATCAACAACCTGACGGATATGCAATACGCGCAATTCCAGAATGTGATCAACAAGGGCATGGGCCTAATCGTCGCGGCTGGCAACACCACCCTCAATTTCTCGACGAGCAATAATACGACCTCGACCTGGTCCACCAGCAATCCATTGTATGGACAAACCCTGATTGTTGGGGCGCTGGACAGCACCCACAACAATCTGGCTTCCTACTCGAATTTCGCTGGCGATGACCCCAACGTGCAAAAGCGTTTCATCACCGCGCCCGGCACCAATACCGGTGCGGACCCGACGAGTAATACGGCCTATGGTTCGTTTTCAGGCACATCCTCCGCCGCCCCCGTGGTCACGGCTGCCGCCGCCACGCTGAAATCCTACTGGTCGTTCATGACCCCGACCCAGGTGGATCAGCGCTTGCTGGATACGGCCGACAAGAATTTCAACGCGATGTGGAGCATCCACACCTGCGGGGCATCTGGCAGCCTGAACTGCGGCAATTATTATTTCGGCCAGGGCCGGCTCGATCTACCTGCCGCGCTGGCTCCGGCTGGGGTCGTCGTCACCACCACGGCTGCCAGCGTACCTGCCGCATCAACCGGCGGGGCCTACGCCAATCGACAAACCGCACCGGCACAAGCCGCCCGCCTAGTCATTCCAGCAGCCCTCGCGCCAATACAGCAACAGGTTCGGGCGGAATCTGTCGGCATTCAGGGTTTCGACACCATTGGGCGTAATTACACGCTCAATATCGCACCTGCCATCTCCACGGCAACTGATCCCACACAAACTCTGGGTTATGAAATGCAGGGCTTCATCGACGGATTCATGAATAAGGGCCAGTCGTCATTCACCGCCTTCGAGAACCATTGAGGCGCAGTGGCTTCACTATGGAGGCAGGGATAAGGAGCAACGCCCCGCGATGTTTGCCGTAGATCAGATCATCGATTACAACAGTTACGGACGGCCCGCCATGGCCTATGTCCAATACAGCGCGAACAACACGGCATTCAGCGCGTTCCACTTCACCCGCGGACAATCCCTACCCGATGCGGTGGGGGCGGATCTGCCGGTGGCTCTCGTCACCTTCAATGGCGCCAACCCGCTGGCCGGGATGGTTTATCAGGCCGATGGGGTTGCCGCCACCCAAAAGATCAACGACATCGTATTCACCAAAACCCAGATCTGGTCGGGCACCGGCTCTGCGGTCGCGCTGGGTTCCTATGACCGGGTCGACCAGTATGCGTTCGCCCTCGGCGCGAATATCGGCGAGCATGTTCAGATTCGAGGGGAGGAAATTCGTGCCCGCGAATCCAGCGGGTTCCTCGGCGCGATCGGCAGTGGCGGGTTCAGTACCGCCGACGGAGCGGCCATCCGATTGCATGGCGTATCGCTGCGGTTGTCCCTGAACGCGGCCACCAACCGGTTCGAAGCCTTCGCGACCTACCGTCGGGGCGCTGCTCAATCCAATTTCGCCGACTCGATCCTGTCACGCATCAATGCCAACCTGAGCCAGTCCACCGTAGGCGTTTCCTGGCGCAACCATGTGAATGCCGTCGCCCTGGCCTACAGCCAGCCGTTGCACGTCACCGGCGGCGATCTCGGCATGAAACTCGCCATCGGTCGCACCGACAACGGGGCAGTGATGTACAACACCCCCACCGTCGTGCTCAATCCCGGCATCCGCCAAGTCAACTGGGAGCTGGGCATGACCCACCGGCTCAACCAGAACGCCAAGATCGGCATGAACCTGATTTATGTGAAAAACCCGGCAAACTCGCCGGGCCTGAACCACGATGCCGGCTTATTGCTGATCTACGGTGCGAGAATATAGCCTCCGCCGGGTATCAGACAGGGGGAGCCGGATCGAACCAACGCCTTGACATGCTGCGTTTACCATACTAATTATTAGCAGTGACTAATATTATTAATAAACACACCTCGAGCCTCCCTACATCGTCCTGAAATGATCACAGGACACTATCGAGGATTTCCCCATGCGTTCCAACAAACTTCGCAACATCGTTCTGGCTCTTTCATTCATGACCCCCGTGATCGCGCCTGCCGTGGCCATGGCCGCACAACACCCGGCTGGGTTCTGGTCGTATCCCGAGATTCCGGATTACGGTCCGGTGCATGTCTGGCCTGAAGCGATCGATCGCCCCCAACCGGACAAGACCTACAAGGCCCTGTTTGATGTAACCCAATCAAAGGTAATGGACAAGCTCAACGGCAGTCTCGACCATGTGGCCCGCGCCGTGAATGTGTTTGCGGCCGCAAAAGTACCGATGGACCATATGAAGTTCACGGTGATTATTCACGGCCCCGCCACCGCCATCGCACTCGACAACAAGGCCTTCGAGGCCAAATTCGGGCACCCCAACCCGAACCTGAAAATGATCGACGAGCTCCGTAAAGCAGGCGTTCAACTCATGGTCTGTGGCAATGCCCTGGCGGATAACGGCTTCACACCCACTGAGGTTAATCCAAAAATCAAGGTGGCGATGTCCGCTCTGTCGACATTGATCATCCAGCAGGATGAGGGCTACGCTCTGATGCGGATGTAGGCACCTGACCCGCACCAACCCCTGGAATAAGCCCAGACGCAGACTTTGGGGCCTTCATCCAGGGAAGACGTCGAACCCATTCGACTCCGCATGATCATCGAACCAGCAGAGCGGATGGGTGAATTGGGTCAACACAGACGTACTTTTTTCACTGTCTATCGCGCGGGTGAACATATCCGCAGTCGCCCGCTCGAAGCGACTCAAAACAAAAAGCCCCGGAAGTAATCCGGGGTTTTTGCTTCGAATCGACGAGAGCGCTGCTAGGCGCGCGCCGGGGTTATTTCGGGTTATTGAGCTTTTCAGAGACTTTTTCCAGCTTCGCCACATGCATCAGAATGGTACCGTCGGGCGTTTGTGGCAGGCGCGGCATGGTTTGCTCCGGGAATTTGCCGGTCAGGTCATTCAGAAATGCCACGATATCACTCACCTGCTTGTCGGAAAGCGATTTACCCAACTGACACGAGGCCATGATCCGGACGGCCGTCGGCAACGAAGCGACCGAACCATTGTGGAAATAAGGTGCCTCCAACGCGACATTACGCAGGCTGGGCACCTTGAAATCATGCTTGTCGGCCGGCTTCTTGGTGACATCGAAACGGCCGGGATCTTTCCCGAGCTGATACTTGTGCACATAGGCGGCGCATTCCTGATTGTGCGCCTGCAGGGGGAATTTCTGGAAAAACCCCGTACCCATGGGCGTACCTGGATTGTCGAACATCATTCCGGCATGACACGTCTCGCAACCAATCGACTTGACCTCGCTCATACCGGTAATCGCATTACTGCTCAGTGCCGATTTATCCCCGCTCATATAACGGTCGTAGGGGCTACCCGGCGTCACGAGCGTCCGTTCATAGGTGGCAATGGCCTGCACGACATGCTCAAAGGTCATCGCGTCTTTCCCCCCGAAGACCTGACTGAACTCCACCCGATATCCGGGTATTTTATCCAGCCGATCGACAACAGACTTGGCGCTGGGCATACCCATCTCGACAGGATTGAGAATGGGGCCCTTGGCCTGATCTTCCAGGCTTTTCGCCCGCCCATCCCAGAACTGCACCGTATTGAAGGCCGCATTGAATACCGTCGGGGTATGGCGGGGGACGTCCACCCGCCCCATGACGCCAAAGGAAAGTGGCAGGCCGTCGCTACCATTACCCATCGCCCGGTGGCAGGTATCGCAGGAAAAATCACCGGTCAGCGATATTCGGGGGTCAAAGTACAATTGTTTCCCCAACGCCACCTTTTGTGGCGTCATGGGGTTGTCCGCCGGAACGGGGACTTTAGTGGGAAACGAATTTGCCAAAATGGGCGCCACCCCGCCCAGACCGGTTACCAGAACGACACGGATAGCCGCACGAGCCACCCCCCTGTACGAAAATTTCATCTCTGTCCAATTCATCAGTATTCTCCTCTCGCCCTCAAGCAGGGCTTAACACGCCACAGCCATGCACCGCCCAAAGGCGGCCCGAAAAAAAGAGATTGATTAACTATTAGACAGAGAAACCACGCATGTATGCGCAGAAGCGCATTAACAAATGCTCATATTCATGACGGGCATGTAACAGGTGTTACCCAGGTGTTACGGGCAAGAGGAGAATAGAGAATCAGGAGCCGGGGCGCGAAATTCCGCCAACGCTGTGCTGGCGCGGTTGATCAGGGGTGACTGACCCGATTCCGCCCAAGCCCTTTGGATTGGTAAAGATAAAAATCGGCAGTGGAAATTAATTCTTCCAGAGTATGGTGTTTCGCCGTGCGTTCGGCGACCCCGAAACTGGCCGTCACGCTGAGCTGCACACCCTGGTACGACACCACGTGATTAGCCATCGCAATGCGCAACCGCTCGGCCAGTACGGCCGCCTCCGCGAGACGCGTTTCCGGCAATAGCAGAATGAATTCCTCTCCGCCCCAGCGGGCAAGAACATCGTGATCACGAATGGATTGCACCAGAATCTTGGCCGTAGCACGCAGGACCTCATCGCCAAAAGGATGGCCATAGCGATCGTTGATCCGCTTGAAATGGTCCAGATCCAACAGGATCAGCGATAAACGTCCATTATGCCTTTGCGCAAAATGCCAGACGGGTCCGCAGATATCCGTGAAGGCTCGTCGATTATTCACCCCGGTCAGCGGATCCACCCGCGCCAGTTCTTCAGCCCGTGTTTTCTCCACCTGGCCCACCCGGAACTGGTAGGTCAATGCCAGCGCCAGCAGCGTGGCATCCAGCATCAACCCGATATCGGCAGCCCGGAAGGTCCACTCGTTGAAGGGGATGATGCCCCACACAGCCAGGGCTGTCAGCGCGGCGCCAACCATCGCCGCAAAAGCCGCCAACAGAAAATAGGATGCCGCCCGAACGGATGCGCGAAAGGACACCACCCCCAAGATGGGCATGATAACGGTGAACAGACACACGAAACTGAAGGCCAGCAACAGCGCGTCGCGCTGGTCGCCGAGCAGAATCGTGAGCGCAAGAAGAAAACCCACCCCCGCAATCAAACCCAGCACGGCTTTGCTCAGCCGGGGAAAATGCACACGGGTATCCAGGAAATCCAACCCGAAGAGCAGCCCGCTTGCAGCATAAAGCACCATCAATGTCGGCTGAGACCATTGCGCCCAGACGGTACTGTCCGGCCATATCCAGCGAAATCCATGACCGGTGTAAGCAATGTTCATCAACAAAAACATGCCGAGATAAACGGCGTACAGTAAATAACGTCTCTGCCGCAATCCGGCGTACAGCATCGCGTTGTAGATCAGTAGGGCAAACAAGAAGCCATAGAGGAAGCCATAGCTGTAACTCTGCTGTTCCGATTGCAGCTCGGCTTGGTCGGGTGTCATCAGAAAAATGGGCACGACCATCGGGTCTGGTGTGGCGACTCGAACGAAGATATCGGTACGTCCCGGTCCGAATCGATGGTCGAACGCAAAAAAACGGCTATTGATCGGCCGCTGGGCAAACGGTAGACGATCACCCATGTGGTATGAGGCCGTCGTTTTTCCATCACGACGAATAAACACATCGATCCAATCCAGCCAGGGGATATTGATGGACAGCCGACGCTGCACGGGAACCGTTTCATCGTTACTGATCGAAAAATGCATCCACACTGGCCGGGCGCCAATGCCGAAACTCAGTACCGGGCTGCGGCTAACCGTGAATGCCCCATGGTCATAGGCATTGATAGCCCGGTCCAACGTGAGTCGGACATCTTTCTCCGAGTAATAACTGATATTGCGCCCGATGGGGGCGTCACGGGTGATATTGGCGGATATGGCAGGTAAGTCATCGGCTTTCACGAGCGCGCCCCAGAACATGCCGAACAATATCAACAATATACAAAAACCCGTCTTCATGACGTCATCACGAAATCTGTGTCCTCAAACATGCTGCAATCTACCTTGAAAGTACTTCGTCCCTAACGAACCAAGCGTATGTGGGCCAGCCTCCCAGCCCCGCATCATACCCCAGCACAATAGGCATTGATCGCCTCAGATATTCCCACAAGGACAATACGATCCCCCTCATCCCGTCCGATCTGGCGCCGGAATACGTCCCATCGTGATACGTCGTCAGCCGATGAATTATCACAAGACTCTAGCTTAATTCACCGCTCAAACATTACTATGGGGGCTGAAGCCGTATATGCGGCCTCAGCTGCAGGCCAATGACCGGTTGGCACGAGAAAACCATGGCCGCGCATGTATGGGCCCATTACTTATTTGAACGCGTTTAGGGGGTTTTATGATTTTGCAGAGGGTCTTGGTCGGCACCATGATGTTATGTGCCTTGATTTTGGGGCAAATGGCCTTTGCCGAAGACGCCGCTGTTCCCGAGGTTGCCCAGACAGCACCCAGTGAACTGTATGCGTCGTTCAAACTGAAATACGTCACCACCGATGAACTGGCCAAGAACCTGGACAAATACACGGTGATTGATGTCCGCTCCAAGTTTTCCTACGACGTTCTGCACGTCAAGGGTTCCTATTGCGTCCCCTTCGTCCTGCCAAAGAACGAATTTGATGCCCAGGTGAAGAAAATCCTTGCTGAAACCAAAAAACCGGCCGCGTTCTACTGCAACGGCCCCATGTGCGCCATGGCCCACCGTTCGTCCATCCGAATGCAGGATGCCGGCGATGCCAATACCTATGTCTTCGCGGATGGCATCCTGTCGATAGCAAACAAATACCCGACCGACACCCTGATGTATGGCGACCCCCTGAAATCGGCCAGCGAACTCATTTCGGATGCGGATTTCAAGTCCCGGCTGCTGACCCCGGCCAAGGTTCTCGCCCAAACGGATGCCGATCCCAAGGCCGTCATCATCGACATCCGCGACCCTTGGCAACGGGCGGGTATTTCCCTGTTCCAGATGCGCGATATCAATATCCCGCTCACCGAGCCAGCTCAGTTGAAGGAAGCGATCCTGCATGCAAAGCAGACAGGGAGAACGCTGTATTTTGTCGACGTCAAAGGTAAACAGGTCCGCTGGCTGCAGTATCTTCTCCGTGCCAATGGGGTGACGAATTTCTGGTTTGTCAAAGGCGGGGCGCAATCCCTGATTAATGCCCTGCAACAGTAACCTGCGTCAGGACCACGTGCGTTCAGATGCACTTCCCGAAGTGTCTGAACTCACCCAGAAATAGACGAGCACGCATGACATCCACAGACGGCAGCCCGACTCAAGAGGCCACGAGCACCCGTTTTCTGGGGCTCGCCCCCTACCTGCGTCTGAGTATTGATGGCCATGACTTGAGGCCGCTTGCCCAGGAAATGCTGGAGCAACTGGGGCAAAATGCCAGCGACGCCAATCTGTGGATGAATCTCTCCACGGTAATGTTCGGCCTGGAACAGCGCGAGATGGGGTTATCCATTCAGGACCAGGCGCTCTCTCTGATTCAGAGGGTATTTCGCCGACCTGCCACCTCCCCGCCCACCCGATTTCGCTTGCTCATGATCATGGTGCCCGGTGATATTGCCGCCAACACGCCGCTTGATTGTCTGCTCGAAAAAACCGATATCGAACTGATTTATTACTACGCCACGCCGAATGCGCCCCTGAGTCAGCCCATTCCCGAGCATGATGCCGTGCTGGTTGCCCTAGGCTATGCGCTGGAACACCAGCAATTGCTGAATACATTGCAGGATGAGCTGGCCATCTGGCCACGTCCGGTCATCAACGCCCCCCGGTTCATTCCCCACACCGAACGCAGCGTGGCCAGCGCCCTGTTGCAGGGTATTCCCGGTCTGCTCATGCCGCCGACCCTGGCAGCGGACCGCGCAACGCTGATGGGTCTGGCTCAAGCTACGCACACCCTATCGACACACTATCCCGGCTGGCACTATCCGATCATCGTTCGCCCTCTCGGCTCTCATGCCGGCCGGGATCTCGAAAAGATCGATACGGCCGACGCGCTAAACGACTATCTGACGCGGGTAGCCGCGCAGGAGTTTTTCATATCACCCTTTGTCGACTACCAATGGGCCGATGGCCTGTATCGCAAATTCCGCATTGCGCTCGTTGATGGCGAACCGTTCATCTGCCACATGGCCATTTCCGAGCACTGGATGATTCACTACCTGAATGCGGGAATGTACGACGATGCCGACAAACGTGCCGAAGAAGCCGACTTCATGGCCGACTTCGATACCTTCGTCGCACGCCACCGAACGGCACTCGCCGAGATCCATGAACGCAGCGGGCTGGACTATGTCTGTTTTGATGGTGCCGAAACGCCGGACGGGCAGCTCCTGATCTTTGAGATCGATCATGTGATGGTGGTCCACGCCATGGATCCGATTGATCTGTTCCCATACAAACCCGCGCATATCCAACTGGTGCAAACCGCTTTCGAGCAGATGGTCGCGCGGCGCGTCCATGCCCATACCATCGCAGCTGGAAATTGACCGCTATGCCTCCCGTCATCAATCCCAACAATGAACTGAATTTTTCCGGCGGCCCGGGGGCACTGCCCTCATCGGTACTGCAACAGGTGCAGGAGGCCATTGTCTCCGTGCCCGAGGTCGGTCTGTCCATCCTGGGCATCAGTCACCGCTCGGATTGGTTCGCCGCCGTGGTCCAGGAACTGGAGACCAACATTCGCACCCTGCTGGGGATTGGCGATGAGTACCATGTGCTTTTTTTGCAGGGCGGTGCCACCCAGCAATTTTCCATGGTACCGATGACGCTTCTGCACGGGAAAACCCAGCCCGCCGAGTATCTGCATACCGGGTACTGGAGTGGGAAGGTGCTGCCCGAGGCTCGCCGTGAAGGCCCGATCCGCACACTCTGGAGCGGCGAAGCGGAAGGCTATCGTCGCCTGCCGACCGATGATGAACTCGACTTCGCACCGGATGCGCCGTACCTGCACTATGTGTCCAACGAAACGGTCGAAGGTATCCAGTTTCATCGGGTGCTGGGACACGACCATGTACCGCGCGTCTGCGACATGTCCTCGGATTTTCTGTCCAAACCCTGCGAGGCGGATCGGTTTTCGCTGATTTACGCGCATGCGCAAAAGAACATTGGTCCGGCGGGCGTGACCGTCGTGCTGATTCGCGACGAGTTATTGCAGAATGTCCCTGAAGACCTTCCCGGCTTCCTGGACTATCGCAGCCACATCAATGCGCATTCCAACTTCAACACCCCACCGGTTTTCGCCATCTATGTCGTCCTGCTGGTCACCCGTTGGCTGCTGAACGAGATTGGCAGCCTCGAGAACATGGACGAAATCAACCGCCAGAAGGCGCAATTGCTGTACGGATTCCTTGATCGCAGCGACGGTTTCTATCGGGGCCGCGCTGCGACGGCCGACCGCTCTCTGATGAATGTCGCCTTCAATCTCGCCACGCCCGAACTCGAACAGCGGTTTTTTGCCGAGGCCCTGGCTGCGGGCATTTTCGGACTTTCCGGCCACCGCGCGATCGGCGGCGTCCGCGCCTCACTCTACAACGGCCTGACCCTGCGCGCCGTGGAGCAACTCGTCGGGTTTATGGCGGACTTTCAACACCGTCATCGAATCTAAACCGGTTGGAAACGGGTGGGCATTGCCCCAATCTTCCGGGCAAGAATGCCATCCAGAGCCACGCCAGCGTATAATTCCCGGATGAATCACGCCAGCCACCGCCCCCTTTCCGCCATCACCGTCGCCGCCATGATCTGGCACGATCAACGCTTCCTGATGGTCGAGGAGCGGATTGATGGCTTCATCCGGCTCAACCAGCCCGCCGGCCATGTCGAGCCCGGTGAAACCCTGCTTGAGGCCGTCGTGCGTGAAGTGCGTGAAGAGACCCGGTATACCTTCCATCCCAAAACCCTACTCGGGATTTACCACAGCAACCCGAGCGAGGGGCCGCGCATTCTGCGCGTGGCGATTTGCGGTTCGGTCGACCCCGAACCCGATCAAGCCCCGCTGGACCCCGACATCCTGGCCGCCAGCTTCTTCAGCATCGATGAGATTCAGGCGCGGGGGGCGGATCTGCGCAGCCCCTTCGTCCAACGCTGCATTGACGATTTCCTGAACGGCCAACGATTTCCGCTGGCTGTCCTGAACACCCTGACCGAATGATGACCGCCATGACGACCAATCGAGCTAAACCGCCTCAAGAATGCCGCGTCATCGTGGGCCTGTCCGGTGGGGTCGACTCCTCCGTGGCGGCCTTGCGTCTTCTCGAAGCCGGCTATCAGGTTGAAGGTTTGTTCATGAAAAATTGGGAAGGGGACGATGACGAAGAGTTCTGTGCCGCCAAGGCCGACATGCTCGATGCCCTGTCGGTTGCCGACAAACTCGGTATCGAGTTCCATTTTGTCAATTTCGCCCAAGCCTACTGGGATCGGGTCTTTGCCCACTTTCTCGCGGAATATCAGGCCGGACGCACCCCCAACCCCGACATTCTCTGTAATCGCGAGATCAAGTTCCGCGCCTTTCTCGATCATGCCCGGTCCTTGGGTGCTGACTATATCGCTACAGGACACTATGCACGGGTCGAGCACGACCCCGTTCACTTGCTGAAGGGTCTGGATGCCAACAAGGACCAGAGTTATTTCCTGCATGCCCTGAACCGGGATCAGCTGGCCTCGACGCTGTTTCCCATCGGGGAACTCGCTAAGCCTGTCGTGCGACAACTCGCCGAACAGGCGGGCTTCAAGACTGCAAAAAAGAAAGACTCGACCGGCATCTGCTTTATCGGTGAACGGCGTTTTACCGACTTTCTCAAAACTTACCTGCCCGCACAGCCCGGCGACATTGTAACGGTCGACGGCACGGTGATCGGCACGCATCAGGGTTTGATGTATCACACCATCGGACAGCGGCAGGGGCTCGGGATCGGTGGGGTACGCAATCAGGGTGACGAACCCTGGTATGTGGCCGCCAAGAATCTGGAAGACAATACCCTGATCGTCGCTCAGGGGCTGGAACATCCTGCGCTGTATGCACCGGCATTGCGCGCGGAACAGGTACACTGGATCAACCCCACCGACACCAACACTTACCCCAAAGACCTGACGGCCAAGATCCGCTACCGCCAGCCCGATCAGGCTTGTACGGTAGATATCATTGGCGAGGATCAGCTCGAGGTTCGCTTCGCAGTACCGCAACGTGCGATCACGCCGGGGCAGTCCATTGTTTTTTACGATGGCGATATCTGCCTGGGCGGCGCCGTCATCGATTCGGCAATCGCATGATCAACAGCAGAATCCGGATCATTACCCCACCGAACGGTTGCATAGACACCGATATGCCCTTGAAAATAGGCGCCCCACCCCCACTGAGCCAAGCATGAATTCCATTGAAGACCAGACCATCGCCTTGGGTGGCATCCTGCAGAGTTGCCGCCTCGTCCGCGAGCTCGCCTATCACGGCAAGGTAGAGAACGAGGCCGCCTTTGAGACGTGCATCCGTGCGCTATTTCAATTTGACCCGAAAGATACTGCGGATACCTTCGGCGGCGTTGCACCACTTCAGTACGGGCTGGAGACCTTCCACAAGTTGCTCACGGCTCAGAATCGCCAGCCTGCCGATACCGAACTCATTCGCTATGCCGTCAGCCTGATTGCGGTCACGAAAGCCTTTCTTGCCGATGACGCGATGTCCACGAAGGTACATCAGCGCCTCTCGGCGCTTGCGCCCTCCTTGGCGACGCATGGTGTCGATGACGCCCTGATGACGGATCTGAATCAACTGTACCGGGAAAGCATCAGTACCCTGTCGGCGCGTATCGTCGTCAATGGCGAGAAACGATTTCTGGAGGACCCCCTCGTCTCCAGCCGCATCCGTGCGCTATTGCTGGCCGGGATTCGTGCCACCGTACTGTGGCGCCAGGTCGGCGGCAATCGCTGGCTGCTGCTCCTGCGTCGCGGCCAGTACCTCAAAACGGCCCATGATCTGAACGTCACTTCGGCCTGATCAACGTCCACAACGTCGCACCCGCTCTGGCGGCCATGGTGGCCACACAAGGAATTTCATCTCTATAAAAAAAGGCCCATTAAGGGCCTTTTTTCATGTGGGTCGTCGCAACGACAGCCCGTTATCGACTCGGCCAGAGATGCCGACTCAGCTGATACTGCCAAATGAAACCGGGCGCCGCCAGGGTCGCAAACATGAACAATGTCACCACCCAGAATTCCCAGGGTTTGTGCTGGATACCACCAATACTGTTTTCAAGGTACAGGCCGATGCCGATGGCGACTGCATAGAGCACGAACCACTCGACCATCTGAATCCAGAAGGACTTCCGCCCACCGGGCGCGGTCACCGGAATCAGCAGGAACATGCGCTGATTCAGAAACGGCAGGTTGGCGAGAACGAACATCACCAGAATATAGCCCTGAACAAGGGAGTTACTTACCATTCAAACGTACTCCAAAAACGAACGCATTATGTGTCTTCAAATCCCAGCACGCATCATCAGCCACCGAAGGCCGTGGCCGTCCAGGCAGCCAGCACGCCGGGGAACAGGCCTAGCAGCAGGACGATCAGGCCGCTGAGGGCAAGTACACCCTGAACATTCCAGTCCGGGTTGACCGGCGTACGATCGACCGGATCGTCGAAATAGACGAACTTGACCGCACGCAGATAGTAGAAAGCGCCAATGACCGACATCACCACGGCATAAACGGCCAACCACCACATGCCTATACCTACGACCGACTGAAGCACGCTAAGTTTCGCCCAGAAGCCCAAAGTAAAGGGAACGCCCGCCATGGAGAACATCAACAGCAAAAAAACGAAGGCCATGACCGGACTCCGATCATTCAGCCCCTTGAGATCATCCAGGTCCTCCGCTTCATACCCTTGACGCGCCAGCAACAAAATCATTCCGAAGCCACCAATCGACATCACGATATATGCAAGGGTATAGAACAGGGCTGCCGAGTAGCCTTCCTTCGTCCCCGCGAGAATGCCGAGCATGATGAAACCGACGTGGCTGATGGTCGAGTAGGTCAGCATACGCTTGAAGCTGGTCTGGGCAATGGCGACGATATTACCGATCGCGAGCGACAGCATGACCGTGACGATCAGAATTGGCTGCCAGTCATACAGCAGACCACCCATCCCGTCGACAAACAACCGGATGACCATCGCCAGCGCGGCAATCTTGGGTGCGCTGGCCAGGTACAGAGTCACCGCCGTCGGCGCGCCTTCATACACATCAGGCAACCACATGTGGAACGGCGCAATACCGAGCTTGAAGACGGCACCAACCACCAGCAGCACGACCGCCGCCTTCAATGCCAGGGAGGAATGTTCAGTCGTCAACGCCGAGGCGATATCGGTCAACATGAGCTGCCCGCCCGTGATGCCGTACAGCAGTGACATCCCATACAACAGGATCCCGGATGCCAAAGCACCCAAAACGAAATACTTCATCGCCGCTTCGGAAGCACGTCCGTCATCCCGTTTGAAGGCCGTCATGGCGTACATCGCCAGGGACATGAGTTCCAGACCGAGGTAAATCAGCAGGAGGTGATTGGCCGAGATCATGATCATCATGCCGAGCAGGCCGAACAGAGCCAGCATGTAGTACTCGCCCTTATCCATGCCGCGATCGCGCAGATAGCCGCGCGACATGACCAGTACGACAGCCACGGCCACATAAGAAGCCAGCTTCATCAGATCGGACATCGGATCGTTGACCACCATCCCACCGAAACTGAGTCGCACCTCGGGACTCATATGCAGCAGCGTAATGAAGAACAGCGCGATCAAGGTGAGGATCGACAGGACGAAGCTGACCGTACTGCCCCGTCGTGGCAGGAAGGGGTCGATCAGCAAGATCAGGCACGCCATCCCCGCCAGGACGATCTCGGGCAATACCGGCATCAGATTCAGGTCAGTCACATTCATCATGTCAGTCATCACAGCTTGGAGGTCAGCGCTTGGTGCGCGAGATGTTCAATGGTGGCGTGCATGATATCCAGGAGCGGATTGGGCCAGACCCCAAGCACAATGATGAGCAGCGCCAGAATGCCCAGCATCCAGGCCTCACGCATATTGACGTCCTTCAGTCCCTTGACGCCCTCATTCTGAACGTCGCCGAAGATGACCCGCTTGACCATCCACAGGGTGTAGGATGCCCCGATAATGAGGGTCAATGCCGCCAGGAAGGCGATCCAGAAATTGGCCTTGAACGAAGCGAGAATCACCATGAACTCGCCGACAAAGCCCGAGGTGCCCGGCAAGCCGACGTTGGCCATCGCAAACACGACCACCAATGCACCGAACCAGGGCATGGTATTGATCACGCCTCCGTAACTCGATATTTCCCGCGAATGCAGGCGGTCGTACAGCACGCCGATCGAGAGGAACATGGCCGCAGAGATCAGACCATGGGAAATCATCTGAACCATCGCGCCTTCGAGCGCCAGATTGATGCCCGTGCCCGAGGTATTACCCGGGTTCGTCGCAATCATGAAAATCACGAACAGGCCCAGGGTGACAAAACCCATGTGCGAGATCGACGAATAGGCAACCAGCTTCTTCATGTCGCTCTGTACCAGCGCCACAAAGCCGATATAGACAATCGCCACCAGTGAAATCGTGATGATGAACCAATCCAGATAGGCCGATGCATCCGGGGTGATCGGCAACGAGAACCGCAGGAAACCGTAGCCACCGATCTTGAGCATGATCGCAGCCAGAATCACCGAACCGCCGGTCGGCGCCTCGACGTGCGCATCCGGCAACCAGGTATGCACCGGCCACATCGGAATCTTCACGGCGAATGCAATCAGGAACGCCAGAAAGATCAGGATCTGCTCGGGCATCGTCAGCGGCAACTGCTGCATATGCAGAATGGAAAAGCTGCCCCCCTTGAAGTACATGTAGATCAGGGCGATCAACATGAACACCGACCCGAAAAAGGTATACAGGAAGAACTTGATGGTCGCGTAGACCCGCTTCGGTCCGCCCCACACCCCGATCACGATAAACATCGGAATCAGCATGCCCTCGAAGAAGAAATAGAAGACGATGGCATCCAGGGAGGCAAACGTACCGTTCATCATGCCTTCCATCACCAGGAAGGCGGCCAGATATTGATGCGCTTTAACCTTGATGACTTCCCAGCCGGCCACGACCACCAGCACGGTGGTGAACGTCGTCAGGATGATCAGCGGCAGGGAAATCCCATCAACACCCAGATGGTAGTTGATCCCGAACTGCGGAATCCACGGCACCAGCTCCACGAACTGCATCGCAAAGGTATCGGTATGAAAACCGGGCAACAGCAGGACGCTCATCAGGAAGACCAACACGGTGCTCGCCAGTGCGAACCAGCGGGCGAACCGGGTATTGCGTGCCCCCACGAGCATCACGATCACCCCCGATAGAATCGGGAGCCAAATGATCAGGCTCAAGATCGGCCAAGAGGAAAGCCAGGAAGATAACCAGGAAGAAAACATGAAACCGGTGTCCATTTCGAGTTAGGTCAGCGAAGAAACACGATCCAGGTCATTAACCCGATCAAGCCCAAAATCATCACAAAGGCGTAGTGATACAGATAACCGGTTTGTATCCGGCGCCAGTGTTGCGCGGTGAAGCCGATAAAGTTGGCCGTACCATTGACCAGCCAGCCATCGATCACGCGCACGTCGCCAACGCGCCACAGCCCACGACCCAGCAGGCGCGCACCGCCGGCAAAAACCACATTGTTGAAATCGTCGAAACCGTAGGCGCCATCCAGTATCCGCTTCGGAATCGCCAGCACCCGCGCGAACAGTGCCGGTAGCGTGTTCGGCAGGCCAAGATACATGACTGCAGCCAGACCGACACCCGCCATGGCCAGCCAGAATTCCGGACTGATAAACCCATGGAGGATCATGGCCATCGTGCCATGGTAATGCGCGTGCAACTCCGTGAGCACATCATGGTCGGGCAGAACGGAAATCGACTGACCAAAGAACCCGGAATAAAGCAGTGGATTGATGGCAAAAAAACCGACCACCAGCGCGGGAATCGCCAGCAGGATCAGCGGCACCGTCACGACTTTCGGGGATTCCTGCAGGTGGCTCCGCGTATGCGCATCCATCCGTCCTTCACCGAAGAACACCAGGAAAAACATCCGGAAGGTATAGAAGGCCGTGACGAATACACCCAGCAATAACGACCAGTACGCAAAGGATGCACCTGGAAGAGATGATCCATTCACCGCCATGATGATGCTTTCTTTCGAGAAGAAACCCGACGTGCCTGGAAAACCGATCAGTGCCAGCGAGCCAATCAGGAAGGTCACGAAGGTGATCGGCATGTATTTCCATAGTCCGCCCATCTTGCGCATGTCTTGCTCGTGATGCATCGCGATGATCACGGAACCGGCTGCCAGAAAGAGTAGCGCCTTGAAAAACGCATGCGTCATCAGATGGAAAATCGCCGCCGAGTACGCAGAAGCCCCGAGTGCCACGGTCATGTAGCCAAGCTGTGAAAGCGTCGAGTAGGCAATCACTCGTTTGATGTCGTTCTGCACGATACCAACCAGTCCCATGAACAGCGCCGTGATCGCTCCGATCACCATGATGAACGACAGGGCCGCATCCGACATTTCAAACAAAGGGGAGAAACGCGCCACCATGAAGATACCGGCGGTGACCATCGTGGCGGCGTGAATCAAGGCGGAGATCGGCGTCGGGCCTTCCATGGAATCCGGCAGCCAGACGTGCAACGGCACCTGCGCTGACTTGCCCATCGCACCAATGAACAACAGCAACGCGATTACGGTCGGCAGCGACCACTCGACGCCCGGCCAGTATTCGACCGTCACACCGGTCAGCGTCGGCAACCGGTCGAAAAAGGTCGCGTAATCCAGGGTATTGGTATACATCAGGATCGCAGCAATGCCGAGCAGGAAGCCGAAGTCACCAATGCGGTTGACAATAAACGCCTTGAGATTGGCGAAGATGGCCGTTTCCTTCTTGTACCAGAAACCGATCAAGAGGTACGACACCAAGCCCACGGCTTCCCAGCCGAAAAACAGCTGCAGCAGGTTGTTCGCCATCACCAGGATCAGCATCGAGAAGGTGAACAGGGAGATATAGCTGAAAAAACGCTGGTAGCCCGGATCATCCTGCATGTAGCCGATCGAGTAGATATGTACCATCAGGCTGACGGCAGTGACCACCACCATCATCAGCACAGTGAGATGATCGATCATGAAGCCGATATCGAAATGGAAGGTATCGGAAGCTGCCCAGGTGTACACCGCTTCATTGAACGTGGGCAGACCGCCCCAGACGTGCGCGTAAAAACTGTATAGCGAGAGCGCAAAGGCAATCGCCACGCCGATGATGGTGACCGTGTGTGCCCCGGACCGACCCAGCTGTCGTCCGAACAGACCCGCCAGAATACCGCCGAACAAGGGCCCCAGGATGACCCCCAGATAAACAAGCTTCATTAATTACCCCTTCATCGCCGTGAGGTCTTCGACATTGATCGTTCGACGATTACGGAACAGGGTCACGAGAATCGCGAGGCCAATCGCTGCTTCGGCAGCGGCCACAGTCAGCACAAAGAAAACGAAAATCTGCCCGTTGATATCATGGTAGAAATGGGAAAAAGCGATGAAATTCACATTGACGGCCAGCAACATCAGTTCGATGGCCATCAGGAGCACCAGCACGTTCTTCCGGTTCAGGAAAATCCCGGCCACGCTGACTGAAAACAGAATGGCACCGAAGATGAGGAATTGGGACAGGCTGATCACGGGGTATTTCTCCGATTTTCCGATGGCTGTGTTTCTGTAGCCTCTGCTGATTTGGGGCTCGACGAGGCCATCTTCACAATGCGCATCCGATCTTCCCGGCGCACGCGAACCTGTGCATCGATATTCTGGTAAAGCACCCCTTCACGTTTACGGTGCGCCAGTGAAATAGCTGCCACAATCGCGACGAGAAGGATGAAGGCGGCAATCTCGAAGGGATAAACGAAGGTCGTATACAACTCACTACCCAGCGCAAGGGTGTTGGATACACCGGCAGGAGCCGCCGTTGGCGCCGGATAAATCGACAGGCCGAAACTCTGCGGCCCCACGATGAACCCCAACTCGATCACCATCACAAGGGCAACAAACATCCCGACGGGAAGGTTGCGGACGAAGCCTTCGCGCAGTGGGGCCAGATTGATGTCCAGCATCATGACCACGAACAGGAACAGCACCATCACCGCACCTACGTAGACCAGGATCAGCACGATGCCAAGAAACTCGGCCTCCATCAGCACCCACACGAGGGCCGTGGAGAAGAAGGTCAGCACCAGGAACAGCGCCGCATGAACCGGGTTTTTGACCGTGACTACGCGGATGGCGGAAATAACGGCGGACGAGGCGAATACGTAAAAAAGGAATTGATATAAAGTCATGCCCTGTTCCTTAACGATAACGCGCGTCGGCCAGGCGATCCGCAGCGATCTGCGACTCCAGCCGATCACCGATTTCCATCAGGCGCTGTTTGGTCATGATCTGCTCACCTTGATTTTCGAAGTGGTATTCGAATACCCGTGTTTCGACGATCGAATCCACGGGACAGGCCTCTTCGCAAAAGCCGCAGTAAATACACTTGAACAGATCGATGTCATAACGGGTTGTCCGACGCGTGCCGTCCGCGCGCTGCTCGGATTCGATCGTAATGGCCAATGCCGGACAAACCGCTTCACACAGTTTGCAGGCAATGCAACGCTCTTCCCCATTGGCATAGCGGCGCAACGCGTGCAGCCCTCGGAAACGCGCTGACTGCGGCGTTTTCTCTTCCGGATACTGCACGGTGAACTTGTGGCCAAAGAAATACTTGCCGGTGACGGAGAGCCCGAGGAAGAGCTCCCACAGGAACCAGGTCTTGAAAAAATGTTTGACTGCGGTCATTTCACGTTACCTCCCGGCATTCCGTCAGGAAAACCAAGGCCCCACTTTGAAGTACACGAATACACCCTCAACAAAAATCCACAGGATGGTCACGGGAATGAATACTTTCCAGCCCAGACGCATGATCTGGTCGTAGCGGTAACGCGGGAACGTCGCGCGGAACCACAGAAAGAGGAAGAGCATTACGACAATCTTGGCGAAAAACCACAGAATGCCGGGAATAAATGCCAGGATTGATTCCAGTGGCGTACCCTGAAAGGGCGACAGCCAGCCACCGAGGAACAGCACGGCAGTCAGGGCAGAAATCAGAATCATGCTGGCATATTCGGCCAACATGAACAGCGCAAAGGTAATGCCTGAATATTCCACATGGAACCCGGCAACCAGTTCCGATTCGCCCTCGGTGATATCAAACGGTGCTCGGTTGGTTTCCGCCACACCGGAAATGAAGTACACCACGAACATGGGCAGGAGGGGCAACCAGTACCAGTTCAGAATGCCACCGGATTGGCGCTCCACAATCTCCGAAAGATTCAGGGTCTTGGCGGCCATCAGCACGCCAACCAGGGCAAAACCCATGGCCAGTTCGTAGGCGACCTTGAGCGCCGCGGAGCGCATCCCGCCCAAAAGCGCATATTTTGAGTTCGATGACCAGCCCGCGAGGATCACGCCATATACACCCGCCGCGCCGATGGCCAGTACATACAGCAATCCCGCATTGATGTTCGCCAGCACCCAGCCCTTGTCGAAGGGAATCACAGCCCAGGCCACAAAGGCCGCGACAAGAATCAGCACCGGTGCGAGATAGAAAATGAATCGGTTGGCCACCTGTGGCGTGATGGTCTCCTTGAACAGGAGTTTGAACACGTCCGCAAAGGGTTGGAGCAATCCGTAGTAGCCGACGCGATTCGGGCCGATGCGCACCTGCATGAAGCCGATGACCTTGCGTTCGAAGTAGGTGAGGTAGGCGACCGCAATGACCAGCGGCAACAGGACGACGAGCACCAGCAGGGTATTAACGATGAAGTATTGCCAGGCTGGGGACATCCAGCCCAGAACCGGTGACAGGAATTCCGTCAGCATGTCACGGCCTCCCGTTCGATACGGACCACACCACCAACCGCAGGCAGTGTCTGCTCAGCCGTGCCGGCGTACAGGAGAATCGAACCCGGCGCGATCCCGTCATCCAGCATGATTGGAACGCGGGCCGTATAGCCGGACTGATGAACCGCGACGATGTCTCCGGCCGCCCAGCCATTACGGGCGGCATCATCGGGATTTACCAGACAGAACCGCTGACGGTCGGCCTGTTCGGTTTCCTGCAGGGGCGGCGCGCGTCGAATGACGCCGTCAACCGCATACATACCGACCGGCGCGATACGAACCCAGCTTGCTTCATCCGAGCCTGCGGCATCCGAATCACGCGTCACGGCACCCAGCACGTCACTATGGTTGCTCAAGGCAACCTGCGCACAGGCAGCCTGCACCTCAGTACGAATCTCCGTGGTGTCCATGTAGTCAAACTCGTTGAGATCCAGCAGATTCCCCAACACGCGTAAGATTTTCCACGCAGGGCGAGACTGTCCCAGCGCGCGGACCACGCCCCGCTGCGATTGCCAGCGCCCTTCGCCATTGACCCAGGTACCCGCCGTTTCCACGGCCGTTCCCATCGGGAGCAAGACATCCGCATAGTGGCGCATCGCATCCGTGACATGGCTCGTGATACAAACCACCAGCTCGGAAGATTCAAGTGCCTTGAGCACCGCTGGCCCTGCACTGGAATCGATCTCGGGCTCGATACCCAGGAACAGCATCGCGGCCTTGGGTGCCGACAGCATCTGCGCCGCATTCGCACCGACGCCAACGGCATTCGCGCCACCGGCCACGCGGTGCGGTACCGCACCGGCCAACCAGGCACCTGAGGCATTCCCGCCTTGGGGCAGTACGCCAAAGTCCAGGCCTGTCTGCTTGGCAATCTGTGCGGCGAGATATCGAATCGCGCCGTAATTGGGATCGTTCTGTGCCAGGTGGCCGAGGAAAATACCCCCCCGCTTGCCAGCCTTGATGTCCGCATGAATTTTATCTGTGAGCGCAGCAGGCACAGCCGTGGCCTCGACCAGATTTTCAGGCAGAGATACCCCGGCAACGCGTGCCAGTGCAATCAGCATATCCAGCATGCCGCCATTGGGTGAGCACCCCCAATGTGAAGCGGTGAAATTGACGCGTTGCTCGAACGGATGCACCAAATGCACCTTAACGCCGCGCTTCAATGCCGCCTGACGTAACCGATGGCCGAATAGCGGAATTTCTTCCCGAATCGTCGAGCCAATCACCAGAATCGTATTCAGTTGGCTGATCTGTTCGATATCCATACCCAACCAGGGCATGACGGGATCACCCGCATCGGCGGAAAAGTCCAGCTGGCGCAGACGATGATCGATGTTGTTCGAACCCAGTCCACGAATCAACTTCTGGAAAAGGTACTGTTCCTCAAGGCTCGCATTGGGCGAGATGAGGCCGCCGACCGCTGCGGCGCCTTGCTGCTGAGCAATGCCCTGAAGAGATTCAGCCGCATAGGCCAATGCCAGATCCCAATCAACCGCGACCCATTCGCCGTTCCGTTTCAGCATCGGCTGGGTCAGCCGATCGTCGGTAAACAGTCCCGTGTAGGCGAAACGATCACGATCGGCGAGCCAGGTTTCGTTGATCAGGTCATTATCCCGTGGCACGGTCCGCATGACCTTTCCCTCGCGGGTATGCAGATAGAGATTGCTGCCGAAGGCATCATGGGTAGAAATATGGGGCTGCTGGATCAATTCCCAGGGCCGCGCCGTATAGCGGGATGGCTTTGCCGTGAGCGCACCGACGGGGCACAGGTCGATCATGTTGCCGGATAGTTCGGAACTCACACTTTTCGAGATATACGTCCCGATTTCCATGTGATCCGAGCGGCCCACGACACCGAGCTCCTTCAGGCCGGCGATCTCTTCGCCAAAGCGCACGCAGCGCGTGCAATGGATGCAACGGGTCATGTCGGTCGCAATCAGGGAGCCGATATCCTTGTCCTTGACTACGCGCTTGACCTCGGAGTATTGGCCGACGCCTTCGCCATAGCCCATCGCCAGATCCTGCAACTCGCACTCGCCACCCTGATCGCAGATGGGGCAATCGAGTGGATGGTTGATCAGCAGGAACTCCATCGTGGCGCGCTGCGCGGCCAAGGCCTTGGGGCTGCGCGTCTGAACCCGCATCCCTTCGGAAATGGGCGTGGAACAGGCAGGTAAGGGCTTGGGCGCACGCTCAACCTCAACCAGACACATCCGGCAGTTGGCAGCGATCGACAGTTTACGGTGATAGCAGAAACGCGGAATATTGACGCCCGCCTGATCGGTTACTTCGATCAGCATGTCGCCCTGCCGTCCGCGCAAGCTGTGCCCGTCAACTTCGATGGTGATCATATCGTCATGGATACTCAAAGACTTAACCCTGTATCAGTTAAACGGTCGCCAAACCATCAACACTCATGCTGTGTCCATGCTCGATGTAATACTCGAACTCATGGCGAAAGTGCTTGATGAAACTCCGCACCGGCGTGGCGGCCGCATCACCCAGAGCGCAAATGGTGCGTCCCTCGATCTTGCTCGCCACATCATCCAGGCGGTTCAAATCGGCAGGTGTCCCTTTCCCTTCAACGATTCGCGTCAACATCCGATAGAGCCAGCCGGTTCCTTCACGGCAGGGCGTGCATTGTCCGCACGATTCGGAATAATAAAATCGGGCAATCCGGCGCAAGGCGTGAACCATGCAGGCAGAATCATCGATCACGATGAGGCCGCCGGAGCCGAGGAAGGTACCCGACTTTGCAATCGCGTCATAATCCATATTGGTTTTCATCATTACATCGCCGGGCACAACGGGCGTCGATGTCCCGCCCGGAATCACCGCCTTCAGGCGACGGCCATGGCGTACACCGCCCGCCATGGCAAGCAATTCGCTGAACGGTGTACCCATCGGGATCTCGAACACGCCCGGCTTGGCCACGTGACCGGAGACGGAAAACAGTTTCACGCCACCGCTATTGGGCACACCGAGATCGGCAAACCATTTGCCGCCGTTGCGCATGATCGCGGGCACCGACGAGAGCGTCTCGGTGTTGTTCACGGTGGTCGGCCGTCCATACAGCCCGAAATTGGCCGGGAACGGCGGTTTGAAACGCGGCTGTCCCTTCTTGCCTTCGAGCGACTCCAGTAGCGCGGTTTCCTCACCACAAATATAGGCGCCCGCGCCTAGAGAGCCGTGCAGATCGAAGTCGACCCCCGAACCCTGAATGTCCGTCCCGAGCAGGCCCAGGGCATAGGCCTCCTTCAAGGCCCCCTCGAAACGACGGAACACCAGATCGGTGAACTCGCCACGCATGTAGTTATACCCCACGGTCGCGCCGATGGTGTAGCCAGCGATCGCCATGCCTTCAACCAGTGCATGCGGATTGTTCAGCAGAATTTGCCGATCCTTCGCGGTACCGGGCTCGGATTCATCCGAGTTGCAGACGATGTATTTCTGGCCCGGCGCATTGCGCGGCATGAAGGACCATTTAAGCCCGGTGGGGAAACCCGCACCGCCCCGACCACGAAGATTCGAGGCCTTCAGTTCCTCGATGATCAGTGACGGATCCGAGCGTTCTTCCAGAATCTTGCGCCATGCGCTGTAGCCCCCGATCTTCAGATAGTTTTCCAAAGTCCAGGGTTCATCAAACTGCATCGTGGCAAAACAGACTTGTTCCGTCATGACGTCACTCCAGCTTGTCGAGAATGGCATCGACCGCATCCGGGGTCAGCCGTTCGTAATAGACATGATCGACCTGCATCATCGGCCCGCCGTCACAGGCTGCCAGACATTCCTCTTCGACCTTGAGGTAGATCCGACCATCCGGGGTAGATTCCCCCAACTTGATGCCAAGTTTGCGCTCGCAATGGGAAACGATGTCCTCGGAGCCCATCAGCGCACAGGAAATATTGGTGCAGATCGAGACGTGATGGCGACCGCAGGGTTTGGTTTCTAGCATCGAGTAAAACGTGGCCACTTCATACACGGAAATGGGTGGCAGTTCGAGATACTCGGCCACGGCGTCCATCAATTCTGTCGTGAGATAACCGTTGTTCTGATGCTGGGTTTCTCGCAGGGCGGCCAACAGCGCAGATTGCTTCTGCTCTGGCGGATACTTGCGCAGCCAATGATCGATCTCATGGCGAGTATGCTCAGTCAAAAGCACAGTCTTGCTCGTTTTCATCAACGATCCACCTCACCAAATACAATATCCTGGGTTCCAATGATGGCCACCACGTCCGCCAGCATATGGCCTCGCGTCATCTCGTCGAGTGCGGACAGGTGTGCAAAGCCGGGGGCACGAATCTTCAGACGATAGGGTTTGTTGGCACCGTCGGAGACAAGATAGATGCCGAATTCGCCTTTCGGGTGCTCAACCGCGGCATAGGTTTCGCCCTCAGGCAAACAATAACCTTCGGTGAACAGCTTGAAATGATGGATCAGCGATTCCATGTCCGCCTTCATCTCTTCGCGACGCGGCGGGGCAATCTTCCGGTCATCCACCATGATTGGGCCCGGGTTCTGACGCAGCCAGTCGATACATTGCTTGATAATGCGATTGGACTGACGCATTTCTTCGACCCGGACGAGGTAGCGGTCATAGCAATCGCCGGTCACGCCAACCGGAATGTCGAATTCCAGCTTGTCGTAGACCGAATAGGGTTGTTTCTTGCGCAGATCCCATTCAACGCCGGAACCGCGCAACATCGGACCAGTGAACCCCAATGCGATCGCGCGCTCAGGGGTGACGATCCCAATATCAACGGTTCGCTGTTTCCAGATTCGATTGTCCGTCAACAGGGTTTCGTATTCGTCCACATAACCCGGGAAGCGCTGCACGAAATCATCCAGGAAATCCAGCAGAGAGCCCTGGCGGGCTTCGTTCATGCGCGACACGTCGCGTTCGCTGTGCCACTGGGAGGCTTCGTACTGCGGCATGGAATCCGGCAGATCGCGCGCCACACCGCCTGGGCGATAATAGGTCGCATGAAGACGAGCACCAGACACGGCTTCATAGCAATCCATCAGATCTTCCCGCTCGCGGAAGGCATAAAGGAAGACGGTCATCGCGCCGATATCGAGCGCATGGGCACCCAACCAGAGCAAGTGATTCAGAATCCGGGTGACCTCGTCGAACATCACGCGGATGTACTGCGCGCGCTCCGGAATCTCCAGACCAACAAGCTGCTCGATGGCGCGCACATAGGCATGCTCATTGCACATCATCGATACATAATCGAGCCGGTCCATGTAGCCGATCGACTGATTGTAGGGCTTGCTCTCGGCCAGCTTCTCGGTACCCCGATGCAGCAGTCCGATATGCGGATCGGCACGGACAATCGTCTCACCGTCCATCTCGAGCACCAAACGTAAAACGCCGTGCGCCGAGGGGTGCTGAGGGCCAAAATTCAGGGTGTAATTCGCAATTTCCGGCATGATTTATTTACCCTTTCGCCCAACATAACGGCTATCGTGCCGGTGTACCTTGGGCACGAGCACCCGAGGTTCGATGGAAACAGGCTCATACACCACGCGATTCTTTTCAGGGTCGAATCGAACCTCGACATGACCGATCAACGGGAAATCCTTGCGGAAAGGATGACCGACAAAACCGTAATCGGTCAGCAGACGACGCATATCCGGGTGATCATCAAACAGTATACCGAAGAGGTCGAATGCCTCCCGCTCGAACCAGTTCACGACCGGCCAGACACGGACGACGGACGGAACGACCGGAACTTCCGGATCGTCGCAATAGATACGTACGCGCAAACGCCAGTTATGCGTATAGGAAAGCAGATGGGCGACCACCGCAAACCGTGGACGGCCAGAATCATTGGGCGCCGGGGCATCACCAAACTTGAGTCGCGCATTGCTGGCTGGCTCTACACCCCGGCTGTAGCCGGTGTAGGAAACACTTTCTTCCCCCGCCCACTCCTTCTGCCCATATTCGAGATAATCGATACCACACAGATCAACACACTGATCAAAAGCGGTCGACGGCGACTGGGCCAGCAAGGTGGCCACATTCAACCAATCCTCGGCGGACACATCGATCGTGATCTCGTCCAACGCGACGGTCAGATGATTGATCATGGAACCGAGCGTGGATTCAAGCGCCGGTTGCAATGCTGGATTGAGCCTCTGCTGCACAGTCATTACGGTCATTTCACCCCAGGTTTACCGCAGTTAATCAACTGCGCGCAATCGTATTGGTACGACGGATTTTGTTTTGTAGCTGGATAATCCCATAGAGCAGTGCCTCGGCCGTTGGCGGACAACCCGGAACGTAAATATCGACGGGAACAATCCGGTCACAACCGCGAACCACCGCATAGGAATAGTGATAATAACCACCGCCATTGGCGCAGGATCCCATGGAAATCACCCAACGAGGCTCTGCCATTTGATCGTACACCTTGCGTAATGCCGGAGCCATTTTATTGACCAGGGTGCCGGCCACGATCATGACGTCGGACTGACGCGGACTCGGGCGGAACACCACCCCGAATCGGTCCAGGTCATACCGGGCCGCACCTGCGTGCATCATCTCCACCGCACAACAAGCCAGACCGAAGGTCATGGGCCAGAGGGAGCCGGTTCGCGCCCAGTTGATCAGCTTATCAGCCGACGTCGTCACGAACCCTTTTTCAAAGACACCTTCTATTCCCATTCCAAGGCTCCCTTCTTCCACTCATAAATGAAGCCGACCACCAGGACACCCAGAAAAATAGCCATGGCGATCAATCCAAAATGACCAATTTGGTCCAGCGCGACGGCCCAGGGGAATAAAAAAGCAATTTCAAGATCAAAGATAATAAATAGAATGGCTACCAAGTAGTAACGAACATCAAACTTCATGCGGGCGTCTTCAAACGCGGGAAAGCCGCATTCGTACGCCGCATTCTTGGCCGGATCGGGCCGCATGGGCGCCAGAATCTTCCCGCCAAACAGCAAACCCAATGAAAACAGTACAGCCACACCGAAAAAAATCAGTATCGGAAGATAACCTTCAAGCATTGGGAAACCTCACCAGTCAAAGCCAATTGTTTTTGGCTTTTCGCACACAAACTGAAACCCAGCACACAGTTTAGCCTGCGGACTGGCCTAATTCGATTGTACATTCATTTATTTGGTGCGGATGGTGGGACTCGAACCCACACAGCTTTCGCCACTACCCCCTCAAGATAGCGTGTCTACCAGTTCCACCACATCCGCTTTATTTGTACCAATGAACGCGGCATCAGAGATGCATTCGCTCACCTGGCTTTAGCCCAAAGTTACTTACCCGGCACGTCCGAAGGTTTTGGTTGAGCACCTTCTGAACTGGCCGGCGCGCCTCCGCTGACTGTGGATGGCACATCAGCGGGCTTGCCTTTGGAAACGGGCGCGGGGTTAGCCGATACAGGCGCCCCATCCGTTGCTGGTTCCGTCTTTGAAACGGGCACAGAATTTACCACGCTTATGGTGTTGTGTGAAGCGTTAATGACATACGCCAGCAACAAACTGGTGGCGAAAAAGCCCACGACAATCCAGCCGGTCATTTTTTGCAAAAAGGTTGCTGCCCCGCGGGCGCCAAACACAGTTCCAGAAGAGCCTGAACCGAATGCAGCACCGGCATCCGCCCCTTTGCCGTGCTGAATGAGGACAAGTCCGATCAGCGACAACCCCAACAGAACATGCACAATCAAAATCAGTGTTTGCATTACGATAATCTCAACGAGCCTGCAGCGGCTCGACAAATAACCAAAAAATCTTCCGCATTCAGGGAAGCGCCGCCAATCAGACCGCCGTCAATATCGGGCTGCGCAAACAGAATCGCCGCATTGTCGGGCTTGATGGATCCGCCGTACTGGATCCGCACTGCCTGGGCAATGGCGGGATTATGGGCCGCCAGCTGCGCGCGAATGGAGGCGTGCATCGCCTGCGCCTGCTCCGGGGAAGCCGTTTGACCTGTCCCGATCGCCCAGACTGGCTCATAGGCCACAATCATCCGATCGAAAGCCTGAATGCCCACCGCAGCGACCACGGCCTCAATCTGATCACCCACGACAGCATTCATCTTGCCCGCCTGACGCTCTTCCAGGGTCTCGCCGACACACAGCACCGGGGTCAAACCCGCATCCAGCACCATATGAGTCTTACGCGCCACCACGGCATTGGTTTCGCCGAACAGGGTACGGCGTTCCGAGTGCCCCACCAGAACATACTGACAACCCACATCCCGCAGCATCTCGGCAGAAACCTCACCGGTATAGGCGCCGGTGACATACTCCGCGCAGGATTGCCCCCCGACGCCCAAACCGGCTTTGGCGGCCTGAGCCACCACCTGAGAAATGAAAACAAATGGTGGACATACCCCCATATCAATATCGCTCAACCCTGGGCGTTCGGCCAAAATATCGGCCACCAGGGCCTCGGCCATTGCCTTGGTTCCATTGAGCTTCCAGTTCCCTATTACTATCGGTGTGCGCATGCCGTCTCTTTTCCCGTGCCCCAAGTTCTCTCAAGCTTTGGCGAAAAATCCAGAAAAACCCGAACTTGCCCCGCCAAAAGGCCGACAAGGTTACTTGCCCAGACCGTTTAAATCAATCCTTGGGTTATGGTGTGCCGCTCTTGTGGCACGATCAGCGTGCCGCAATCTCTCGAAGCACGTCGGCCAGATCCTGCGCGAACAGCGCCACCTGCGCCGAGTCCTCCCCTTCGACCATCACCCGGATCAGTGGCTCGGTCCCTGATGCTCGCAGCAAAACCCGACCGGTAACGCCCATGGCCAACTCCACTTGACGAATGGCCGCGTTCATCCGCGGATCGTTCAGGTCAATTTTCTGCTCGGTACGTACATTGACGAGCGTTTGCGGATAAATGTGCACGGCAGACGCCAACTCACGAAGGCTTTTCTGCTCATGACGCATCGCCGCCAGAACCTGCAATGCCGCGATGATACCGTCACCGGTCGTATGTCGATCGAGACACAGAATATGTCCTGATGACTCTCCACCAATCAACCAGCCGTGCTGCTTGAGTGATTCATGCACATAGCGATCCCCGACCCGCGCACGAATAAAAGGCATCGAAAGATTCTTGATGGCCAGCTCCAGGCCGAGATTGCTCATCTGGGTACCGACGACCCCGCCACCGTACCCCAACCGGTGTTTTCGGTCGGCGGCAATGATGTACAGAAGGATATCCCCATCCAGCACCTGGCCATCAGAATCAACCAGCAGGACGCGATCCCCGTCGCCATCCAGGGCGATGCCCAGGTCGGCTTTGTGCGCAGCCACCGCACGGATCAGCGCGTCGGGTTCGGTGGAACCTACACCGTCGTTGATATTCAACCCATCGGGCTCCACGCCCATACGGATCACGTCCGCCCCCAACTCCATGAATACACGAGGCGCTACCTGATATGCCGCACCATGCGCACAATCGACCACAATCTTCAGATTTGCCAGCGACAGGCCGATGTCGACCGTGCTTTTGCAAAATTCAATGTATCGCCCACCCGCATCGTCGATCCGTTGCGCCTTCCCCAATGCATTGGGCGCTGCAACGGTCATAGGTGACTCCAGCAGTAGCTCGATCTCCGCCTCAACCGAGTCCGGCAGTTTCTCCCCCGTCGCCGAGAAGAACTTGACCCCGTTATCCTGAAAGGGATTGTGAGATGCGCTGATCACCACCCCGGCCGAACCGCGCAGTGTGCGTGTGAGATAAGCAATGGCCGGTGTTGGCATCGGGCCCAGCAGCCGAACGTCCACACCCGCCGCCGAGAATCCGGCCTCAAGGGCAGATTCGAACATGTAGCCAGAGATGCGCGTGTCCTTCCCAATCAGCACGCGGCGACGCCCGCCCTGTCCCAGAACCATTCCAGCCGCCCACCCCAACTTAAGGACAAACTCAGGTGTCATGGGCCATTGACCAACCGTCCCCCGAACGCCATCCGTTCCAAATATTTTCATCCAACCCTCTTTTTACTTTGATCACGGGCGGCTGTTCGCCCTTTCGACTCGGTGCATATTGAACACCGGTCACCGCGATCTGTCGACATGCAATGCGGGCTCGTTATACAAAAAACCGCCTCGCGGCGGTTTTTTACTCTTCAGGCCAAACGAAACCAAAGTGATGGAATCACTCGGTCTGACGCATGCTGTTGTTTGCATCCGGATTGTTCATCTGTGACACATAGGCCGACAGATCACGAATTTCATCCGGGGTCAGGTATTTGGCCTGCGCATTCATCACATAAGAGTAAGGACCGAGCTGCTGGCCCTTTTTGTACATCCCCAGCATGGAGCTGACCGCCGACGCAGGCAGACCAGAGAGTTTGGGTGCATTCAGCAGCTTGCCGCCTTCACCGTTCGCACCATGACAAATCGCACATGAGGAAAACAATGCATGACCGAACCCGATATTGGCATCAGCCACAATGGTTCCAGACGAAGGGGCGGCAGCCGTCGCGGCCGGCGCTGCAGCAGCTGGTGCGGGGGCAGCCTGAGCACTACCACCACCGAGCGTGGCGATATAGGCGGCAAGATCAGCAATATCTGTCGGCGACAGACTGGCGGCCTGAGGCGCCATCACCGCATAGCGGGCACCGCCCAATTTATGCTTTTGTAAATAGGTTTTATCGCCCTTGTGGAAAGCAGTCAGAATGCCTTCCGCATCTGCGGCGCTCAAGTGCGTCAGCACCGGAAACGCGCCGCCGTTACCTTTACCATCGGCACCATGACAAGCCGCACAGGTCGCGAATTTTGTCTTGCCTGCAGCAACATCACCAGCAGCCATTGATACCAACGGCTGAACCATCAAACCACCCAGCGCAACGGCCAGCAGCGAACGACGCATCATCTTCATGTTTACTCTCTCATTATAATCATTGAAATTTAACCGCCCCCACTTCAGGGCTTCCCAAAGCGAAACTCGTCAAACCAAAATAACCCCGCCGCCTAAAGTATCAGAAAACACTTATGCTGGACAAACCAATGCAACTTATGCGGCAATAAATAAATGGATAGTGCCACATTGCGCCTTCAGGGACTTAGCCAAAGAGCCTCTGATCAACACCATCAAGCGCTGGGTCGGCGACACACCACAAAACCCAAATCAGCCACTATATACCATCCCTCAGAAGAACCCAGTTCTACCACAACAGGGTGAATCAGTGCCATCTAAGCATCGCGCATCGCGCTGAACAGTCGCAATACATCCCGCGTGGCCGCCACATCGTGCACACGAACAATCCGGGCTCCGCGCTCTACAGCAAGGAGCGCGAGCGCAACACTGCCTGCGACTCGCTCGGAAACGGCCCGTCCAGTAATTTCCCCGATCATCCGCTTGCGCGACAATCCGACCAAAAGAGGAAATCCCAGGGACTTAAAATCCGACAAATGCTTCAGGATCTGCATGTTTTGCGTTGTGGTTTTGGCAAACCCAAACCCGGGATCGACAATTAACCGACGCGTAGGAATGCCCATCTGCACAGCCTGCTGGATTCGCGCCAGGAGCTCATCCTTCACCTCTGCGACCAGATCAGTATATTGCGCGCAATCCGACATGCTGCCTGGCTCTCCCCGCATATGCATGAGGCACACCGACACATCGTGATCGCGCACGGCGGCCGCAGCAGCGGCCAAGGCACCGGGCCGGGCCAATGCGCGTACGTCGTTAATCAGAACAGCGCCCGCGCGAACGGCCTCGGTCATCACCAAGGGATCACTACTGTCTACCGAAAGTGGCACGTCAAGATGGCGGACAAGCGCCTCGATCACCGGCACCACGCGCATCAATTCCTGTTCTGTCGTGATCGATGCGGCACCGGGCCGGGTGGATTCCCCCCCAATATCAAGGATATCGGCACCCTCTTCAACCATCTGAGTGGCGACAGCAACAACCTGATCGACATCCACGGCACCCGACAAAAAAAAACGCCCCCCGTCCGAGAAGGAATCCGGGGTGACGTTCAGAATACCCATGATCAACGGGCGGGGGTCGGTCGCCAACCGCCCCATAAGGTCCTTCACGATCTACGCTCAGTGTGTATTGGCCGCACCGCCGCCCACCGGATCACCAGCCGCATTGACACCACCGCTGCCCGTCTTCGGTGCATCTGCAGAACTGCTGGTTTCGCTCGGTGCCGTCTCATCGACACCCACACCACCCGTCGGCGGATTGCCGCTAGTGGTTGAGGAATCACTTCCCTGCCCCCAATCAGCGGGTTCACGGACGGGGATACGGGCCATGAGATCATCGATCTGAGGCAAATCGATCGTTTCATACTTGATCAATGCATCGGCCATGGCATGCAGAATATCGATATTATCCGTGAGCAATTGCTGGCAACGCTGGTAGTTGCGATTAATCACATCCCGCATCTCGGAATCGATGACGCTGGCGGTGGTATCCGACACACTGCTGCCCGGAACCGTGCGCCCGAACATCATGTCGCCGTCTTCTTCCGAGTAGGTCAGGGTGCCGAGCTTGTCCGACATGCCCCATTTGGTCACCATATTGCGTGCGATTTCGGTGGCGCGTTCAATGTCATTGGACGCACCGGTGGTCACCGCTTCTGCCCCGAAAATCAGCTCTTCGGCAATTCGCCCGCCAAACAGGCTGGATATATTGGATTCCAGTTTGCGCTTCGAGTAGCTGTAACGATCCTGATCCGGCAGGAACATGGTTACGCCCAAGGCCCGACCACGCGGAATGATAGAAACCTTGTAGACCGGATCGTGCTCAGGCACCAACCGACCCACGATGGCATGACCGGCCTCGTGATAGGCAGTCAGTTTCTTCTCGGCTTCGCTCATCACCATGGATTTGCGCTCGGCGCCCATGATGATCTTGTCCTTGGCACGCTCAAGATCCGCCATCACGACTTCAGTCTTGTTCGCCCGCGCCGCAAACAGGGCCGCCTCATTGACGAGGTTGGCCAGATCGGCACCGGAGAAGCCCGGCGTACCACGCGCCAACAGGTTCGGCGTGATATCCGCCGCGGCAGGCACCTTGCGCAGATGCACCTTGAGAATCTGTTCCCGGCCCCGGACGTCCGGCAGACCCACGACCACCTGGCGATCGAATCGACCGGGGCGCAACAGCGCCTTGTCCAATACGTCCGGACGGTTGGTGGCAGCGATAATGATGACGCCCTCGTTGCCCTCGAAGCCATCCATCTCGACCAGCAACTGGTTGAGCGTCTGTTCACGTTCGTCATGACCACCGCCCATGCCGGAACCCCGGTGACGACCGACCGCATCAATCTCATCGATGAAGATGATGCAAGGCGCCTGTTTCTTGGCCTGCTCGAACATATCGCGTACTCGCGATGCGCCGACACCCACGAACATCTCGACGAAATCCGAGCCGGAAATCGTGAAGAAAGGCACCTTGGCCTCACCGGCCACGGCTTTCGCCAGCAGGGTTTTACCCGTACCTGGCGGACCAACCATCAAGACACCGCGGGGCACGCGACCGCCCAAACGCTGGAACTTGCCCGGATCACGCAGGAATTCGACGAGCTCGACTACATCGGCCTTTGCCTCATCCGCCCCGGCCACGTCGTTGAACGTAACCTTGACCTGATCCTCACCCAACAGGCGGGCCTTCGACTTGCCGAAACTCATGGCGCCGCGACCACCGCCGCCCTGCATCTGACGCATGAAAAATACCCAGATACCGATCAGCAGCAGGAACGGGAACCACTGGATGAAGATAGTCATCAACAGCGACGGACGTTCCGGCGGCACGGCATTGATCTTGACGTTGTTGTCCAGCAACTCTCCGATCATCGCGCGATTGTCCGTCTCCGGGCTATAGGTCTCGAAACGCGCACCCGAGCTGGTTTTCCCATTGATGGTTCGCCCTTCGATCACCACAGAGTCGATGCTACCGCCCTTCACATCACCCAGGAATTGCGAGTAGCTCATCGGTTGGGCGGCTGTGGAGTGACTGTTGAAGCTGTTGAATACGGTCATCAACACCACTGCAATCACTACCCACACCAGGACATTCTTGGTTAAATCGTTCAACACGCCACCTCTGCTCACTATTGATCGGGGTGTAATACCCCCATCACAAAATTGTTATCACCAACCTTATACTACGCGCCAGCCGCGCGCCACCAGGTACACCTCGCGTGAACGCGGGCGGGAAGCCTTGGGTTTGCGTACCACCACGTTCTTGAACTGCACGCGGGTCTGACGCATCAGTTCGTCGAAGCCCTCGCCCTGAAACACCTTGGTGACGAATGCCCCCTCGGGCTTGAGCATGCGCTGGCAGAAATCCAACGCCAATTCGGCCAGATATATGCCGCGGGGGATATCCACCGATTCCACGCCACTCATATTGGGTGACATATCGGATAGCACCAGGTCAACGCCCTGATCACCCAGCAATCCCACCAAGCCCTCAAGCACCGATTCGTCGTTAAAATCGCCCTGAATTACTGTTGTATGGGC
>DATKTJ010000055.1:0-25055 GCA_035531235.1 Halothiobacillus sp.
TTTCCTCGCCAGCGCAATCAGTTCGGCCTCGCGGGCATTGAACGCCGGCAGGGTCATGTGTCCGCCCTCGCCCTCGATGGCGCTATACCCTTGCGCACAGTGGACCAGCCCCGAAACACCCAGTCCCGTTCCCGGGCCGAGCAGGCCGATAGCCTTTCCGGCTTCAGCTTTGCCGGTTCCGATCTGCGCCAGATCACCAGGCTCCAGTTTCGGCAGGGCGAGTGCCAGCGCGGTGAAATCGTTGAGCATGCGCAGATGGGTCAGCCCAAGCTTGTCGCGCACCGCTTTGATGGAAAACTTCCAGCCACTGTTGGTCATCGTGAGCATGTCGCCCGAGATCGGGGTCGCGATCGCCAATCCGGCCCAGCGCGGATGCGGCAATCCGGTCAACTCGAGAAAATGTTGTATCGCCTCTGCGGGCCCGGCAAAATCGCTGCTGGGCAATGCCAGCGGTTCGGAGATCGGCTTTCCCCGGGATGCTTGAATGGCGAAGCGGGCATTGGTACCGCCGATGTCGCCGACGAGACGGGGGTAGGTATCTGCTAGGGAAGTTGGCATGTGTATCCTCGTTAAGTTTGCTTCGGACTGAAATTAGCCCACCCGAACATCAAAGTTGCGCTGGATAGTTCGCAATTACGGGCAGGTTGGCGCTGATTTGATCTGGCGGTAAAGCATTCTTGAAAGCGCTATCATGTTATCATGACGTTAGTTATTGAGAATAAAAAATGGCAAAAACTATCCCATCCCGACCCAAAGCTTCATCGCGAGATACCGTTTCCACCCTTGAAATGGTTGCAGCAAAAGCGGGGGTTTCTCCAAGCACGGTATCAAGGTTTTTGAACGGTACCGCGACCGTCAGTGAAGCCAAACGAATGGCAATCGAAGCCGCAATCAAAAAACTGAATTTTGTTGCAAACCCGATTGCGAGTGGCCTTGCGGGAGGCAAGAGTCGCTGCATCGGGGTCGTCACTCAGGCGATCGACAGCCCGTTTTATGGTCGGGGATTGATGGGCATAGAAGAAGTCCTGATCGCCGCGGATTATGTGCCGCTATTCGTCAGCAGTCATTGGCGTGAACAAGACGAGATGCGCTGCATCAGTTCCCTGGAAGGACGCCGGGTGGATGGCATTATCATCCTGACGGCCTGCCTGCCTGATAAAACGTTGCTTGATGTTGCAAAACGCACGCCCATGGTTATAACGGGCAGGGATCTCGGCTCGGGGCAATTGATCAGTCTGAAGTTTGACCATTACAACGGTGCCAGAATGGCCACAGAGCATCTAATTTCACTGGGACACAGGCAAATTGCCTTTTTGAAGGGGACGCCCAGCCATCCTGATGCGACAGAACGCCTTAACGGCTATCGCGCCGCACTGAAAGCACATGATATTCCCTATGATCCCAAACTGACTGCCCGTGGTGACTTCGGGGAGGCTAGCGGGGAAAAGGCTACCCAGCTACTGTTCAACTCCGGTGTAAAGTTTTCAGCAATCTTTGCTGCCAACGACCAGATGGCCTACGGGGCCTACTCTGCGCTCTACCAGCTTGGACTGCGTATTCCTGATGACATCTCGGTGGTCGGATTTGATGATCTGCCGGCATCAAGCTTTATTTCCCCGCCGCTTACAACGGTCAAGCACTCGATTTACGAAATCGGAAAGATTGCAGCGCAAACCATGATTCAGCTGATTGGAGGCAGTGCTCCCTCGCCAGAAGCACCTCCCCCAGAGCTGATCATCAGAAAGTCCACCCAAAGCTACCCTGCTGATTCCAAACAGTAACTTATTTATTTTAAATTTCGCTTGCTATCTTAGTATATTACTAATATATTTAAAAATGAAAGCGCTTTCAGAAAGCGGTTTCATATGGGGGTAGTTAGGGGCAGTATTTCAGAATTTTTGAACAGCACCGTCATCCTTGAAAAAGATGCAGTGAACCGCTTAGGAGAAGAGAATGAACTCAATTGAAAGCAGCAAAGGAGGCCTGTGGCATACACAGGAAAACCTTTACAAAACGTTTAAAGGAATCGCGCTGGGAATGCTACTGGCTGTTGGCCTTGCTGCCTGCGGAGGCGGCAGCAGTACTAGCGCCCCTGCGGCGGCAGCGACTGTACCCGGCGCGCCGACCATTGGTGCGGCTACTGGCGGAAACGCAACTGCTGTAGTCAATTTCACCGCACCTGCCAGTAATGGCGGCAGTGCAATCACTGGTTATACGGTGACATCGAATCCGGCAGGTGGGGTGGATAGTAATGCCGGTAGTACTGTTGTTTCGCATCTCATTACCGGGTTGACCAACGGTACCAGCTACACATTCACGGTCGTTGCGACGAATGCGATCGGTGCCAGCGTGGCATCTGCAGCTTCAAATTTGGTGACGCCAGTCGCACCCACAGTACCGGGCGCACCCGCGATCGGAACGGTAACCGGTGGTAACGCCCAAGCCACGGTGCAATTTACCGCTCCCGCCAGCAATGGTAACAGCGCGATTACCAGTTACACCGTTACCTCGAATTCGGGAGGTTTTAGCGCCACGGGCACTGCAAGTCCGATCACCGTGACCGGATTAACCAACGGGACAAGCTATACATTCACGGTTGTTGCAACGAATGCGGTAGGTAATAGTGCGGCATCAGCGGCATCAAATTCTGTTACACCCGCCGCTCCAACTGGTAATGTACCGACTACCGCTGCGCCCGCACCTAGCCACACAATAGTTGCTTCGGTGCTGACAACCACTGCAAACGATATCGCCGGGACCGATTTCTTTCCGAACTGGCAACAGCCCACGTTGTATGACCCTAGTCCGGTTGGTGGGGTGGAAACAGCGAAATATTCAAATTTGAGCTATGAAGGCATTCAGTTATATAACGCTTCAAATACTGCTGTACCACCTGTGATTACAAATCTCGATGTCTCGACAGCTACCTACGTGCACTTTGATGTATGGACGCCGGATGTGACGAGCCTTGGATTATCACTGATTGCATTTACCCCGCCAGCAACGGCAGCAACATCTCAAGTCCAAGTCAATAGTACTCTGACAACAGGTCAATGGAACTCTATTGACATTCCCCTTAGTTCCTTTACAGGAGTGGATCTGGCAAATATTAACCAACTCATGTTTGTGGGCGTAACACCCGGTAGTGGGGGCACGATCTATGTGCAGAACATCTATTTCTGGGGAACTGCAGCGGCAGCAACTATTCCCGGTGTGCCTACTATTGGAACGGCTATAGCGGGTAACGCACTGGCAACAGTAAGCTTCACTGCACCTTCAAGCAATGGTGGCAGTACGATTACTGGTTACACTGTCACATCCAATCCTGCTGGTGGTGTGGACAGCAATGCCGGAACTACAGCGTTGACACATACCATTACCGGGCTGACCAACGGTACCCCTTACACTTTCACGGTTCACGCGACCAACTCGGTCGGTAGTAGTGCGGAATCTACGGCTTCGAACTCCGTAACTCCATCCACGTCGGCTGCTTTCATTCCTGTGGTTGTTGTGCAGAATCAGGCAACGATTGGAGGAGTAGAAGTGGATTCATATACATCAGGAGCTTCTGCAAATGGAGCTGCCGTAGCCTTACCTGGAAACAATTTGGTTGGTCAATATTTCGGCGGCTCAGCAGCTTATGGTTGGGGTGTTGGAACGGGTACAGATTCGGTATATGGCGGTGTTTTAGCAACAACTACCGATTCTGGTGATTATTTTGGTCTGTATGTTCAAGGCGCGGGTACCACTACCTGGAATATTGACGGAGCAAACTCTGTTACTGTGGGACTTGGAACAAATACAGAATGCGTTGGTAAGTGCGGTGTAACTCTCAAACTGGACTCATCAACGGCTGGTTGTAGCGCGCAAGCCAACACGCCAATGTTAGTCACTGCAGGCGGTGTAAATACAGGGTTTGGTATAAATACTGGCGCAGTTACTGCCCAAGTTACACCAACTACCTACACAGTCCCTCTGACTGAAGGCAATTGGACAGTCAGCGGTTGCTCAACCAATACCATGGCCTATTTTGTAACAGTACCGCTAAAGCAGGTAAATGCTTTATTGCTACAAGCAAATATGCAATTCACAACAGGGGCGCCGAATTTTCCAAATGGCCTCAATCTAGGTGGAATTTCATTCCAGTAACAGATCCTGATATGCCTTCACTTCAGGTTGAGTGAAGTCTATTAGAAGACTAACAGCCAGTTCCGTGCAAATGGGGCTGGCTGTTTTTTTAGGCTGGAATAAGAAGGCATCATCACATGATGTTTAGAGAAAATCTTGTTTCACCATTACAGGTTCAACACCAATGAAATCTGATAACGAAATAGAGAGTACACCCGCCACGCTGGAAATGGTGGCGAGTGCAGCCAAAGTATCACCGAGCACCGTATCCCGTATCCTGAATGGGACGGCGAGAGTCAGCCTCGAAAAAAGCAAGGCCGTTCATGATGCGATCGCCAAGCTGAATTTTCGACCCAACCCGATTGCGCAGGGTCTCGCACGCGGCAAGACGCAAACCATAGGGGTGATTACCCAGGCGATCGACAGCCCGTTCTTTGCGGAAGGATTGCGCGGTATCGAAGACCGTCTGGAAACGGTCGGCTATACCCCGATATTCGTCAGCGGGCACTGGCGCCAGACCGACGAGCGGGCATGTTTCAAGCAGCTTTTGGCGCGCCGTGTCGATGGCATCATCGACCTGCACGGTTGCCTGCCGAATGCATTTTTTATCGCTCAGGCCAAACGCTTGCCGCTGGTGGTGACCGGCCGCGATCTTTCGGCGCCGTCGTTGCATACCATTCATTTTGACAACTTTGAAGGTGCGCGCCTCGCCACGCAGCATCTGCTGGAGCTGGGGCATGAGCAGATCGGCTGCATAACCGGGCCGAGCAATCATCCCAATGCGATTGATCGCCTGCGCGGATATCAGTCGGCGTTGGCAGAGGCGGGCATCGCGATGCAACCGGAACTGATCGCGCAGGGTGATTTTCGCGAAGCCCAGGGCGAGATCGCAGTCATGCAATTGATGGCCTCGCGCATTCCGTTCACTGCGCTTATGGCCTGCAACGACCAGTCTGCCTATGGTGCGGCGTTGCAACTGTACCGCAAAGGTTTGCGAATACCGGATGACATTTCGCTGGTCGGATTCGATGACTTGCGCACCTCCAGTTTTACCATCCCTCCGCTGACCACGGTGCGCATCGGCATCTATGAGATCGGCAAATCAGCGGCTATGGCGATCGTAGACCTGATCGAGGGGCGGGTGCCGCAACAGGCCGCCCCTGCACCGGAGTTGGTGGTTCGTGAATCGACAAAACGGTTGCGCCGCTGAGCTTTTCTTTCGCCTTGGCGAGACGTAAAGAATGTTTGACATCGGGGCTTCATCACGTTAACCTTGGTTAGCTTTGAAAGCGCTTTCATAAAACAGCAATCAAGATCAGGGAGCAGTAATGGCAGGCCAAATACCCAATTACCCGTTTCCGCCGGACTTTGTCTGGGGCGTCGCGACCAGTTCCTTTCAGGTCGAAGGCGCTGCCCGCGAAGACGGCAAAGGTCCGTCGATCTGGGACGAATTCTGCCGGATCCCCAATGCCATCGCCGACCACAGCAACGGTGATGTGGCCTGCGACCATTACCATCGCTGGGCCGAGGACCTGGATTTGATTGTCGGTCTTGGTGTCGACGCCTACCGATTCTCAGTATCCTGGCCACGGATTCGCCCCGCTGGTGCGGGCACCTGGAACGAGAAGGGTATGGCGTTTTATGATCGCCTAGTGGACGGTCTTATGGCTCGCGGCATCAAACCTTATTTGACGCTGAACCACTGGGACTTGCCGGCTGCGTTACAGGACAAGGGCGGATGGGCAAACCGCGATACCGTTCATCGCTTTGTCGAATACGCCTGTCATGTCGCAATGCGTATGGGCGATCGCATTGAGGCGATCACTACGCATAATGAACCCTGGGTGATGGCAAAGTTGGGCAACGAGACCGGTGAATTCGCGCCGGGTATAAAGAACCGTGCCATCGCCGTGCAGGTCTCGCACAACCTGCTGCTCAGCCATGGCCTTGCCCTGCAGGCGCTGCGTGCGCAGGGTTGCAGCAGCAAGCTCGGCATTGTCCTCAACCAGTCGCCCGTGGTGCCGGCTACCGATACACCCTCTGACCGGGCCTATGCAAAACTCAGGGACGGGCGTCTGGTGCGCTGGTTTATGGACCCGCTGTTCAACAAGGGCTATCCGTCAGATGTGCTGGATTTCCTCGGCAAAGATGCGCCAGCTGTGCGGGAAGGCGATTTGCGCGACATTGCCACGCCGGTGGATTTTCTGGGTGTCAACTACTACTCGCGCAATGTCGTCAGCGCCAGCGGACCATGGGATGCCAACAGCGGCGGTCTGCCACTGACCGACATGGGCTGGGAAATTTATCCGGAAGGCCTTACCGATTTGCTGCTGCGCCTGAATCGCGATTATCCGCTGCCACCGATTTATGTGACCGAAAACGGCGCTGCATTCAGGGATGTGATCACCAATGGTCATATTCATGACGCACAGCGCATCAACTATATAGCCCGCCACATTTCTGCCATCGGCGAAGCCATGAGACAGGGCGTGCACATTCAGGGCTACATGGTCTGGAGCCTGCTTGACAATTTCGAGTGGGCCTCGGGTTATCAAAAACGGTTCGGCATCATTCATGTCGATTATGAAACCCAGCAGCGCACGTTGAAGGACAGCGCGCTGTGGTATCGCGATTTCCTGCAATACCACAAGGCCCGACGCAAGCAGCAATCAGCGGTTGCCGAGGTGGTTGTGAAATGAGGCTGGTGTTGCTTCGGATGTCAGGGGCAATGCTGAATGAAAACGTTGGCTGATTGATTGCAAGGGAGGCGCCTGTTCATGCCAGGAAAAAAACAAACTGAAAAATGGGTGATGGTCTGGAATGACGAATTCGAGGGTAACACGGTTGATCCGGCAAAATGGGATTTCGACATCGGCAACGGTTTCTTCGACTACAAGCACCATGCCTGGATACTGGGTTGGGGCAACGAGGAATTGCAGTACTACACACGCGAGCCGGAAAATGTTTTCGTCAAGGATAGCCTGCTGACCATCCGCGCGGTCAAGGAATCACTGCACGGCTGCGGATACACCTCAGCGCGGCTTAAGACGAGAAAGCGTGACGGCACGCCGCTGTTCACCAAGCTGTACGGGAAATTCGAGTTTCGCGCCAAGGTGCCATGGGGCAAGGGCATGTGGCCGGCGCTGTGGATGCTGCCGCAGGAAGACCGATATGGCGGCTGGGCGGCGTCCGGCGAGATCGACGTGATGGAGATCGTCGGCGAAAAACCGGGCGAGGTGCTGGGTACCATTCATTTCGGTTCGACTTATCCCAGACGTACTTTGGTCACCCACGTGCACAAGCTGCCCGGCGACGGTCTGGTCAGCGATTGGCATGTCTATACCGTGGAATGGGAGCCGGGCGAGATCCGCTGGCTGGTCGATGGCGTCCACTGGGCGACTCAGAACTTCTGGTGGAGCAGCAGCAAGAACAAGGATGGTATCGGGCTTGAAGCCAGCAAAAATTCGGATATCAACCCCTGGCCGGCACCGTTCGATCAACCCTTCTATCTGGTAATGAATATTGCGGTGGGGGGCAATTTTCCCGGCCACCCGAACCCGGAAACACATTTCCCCGCCGAATTGGTAATCGATTACGTGCGAGTATACGACAAGGTCGGCGGCTATGGCGAAGCTTCACCGCGCGGACCGGGCCAGCTTCCGTTCCCGGAGAAGAAAAAGAAAGCGGCGAAGAAATCCCAAAAGAAAAGCGCGGCGAAGACCACGAAGAAAACAAATACACAGACCCAAAAACTGAAGACGACAAGGGCTGGAGGCAATCATGACAAGTGAAGTCCAGATAAATGAGACTGGGACAAATGAAGTACCCTTGCTCACAGTCACCGAGAAAGTCGGCTACGGGTTTGGTGACCTGGCGTCCAACATGTTTTGGCAGATGTTCTCGATCTTCATCGCCAAGTACTACACCGACGTCTTTCTGCTGAGTGCCGCGACGATGGGCACGATGCTGCTGGTTACCCGCGTCATCGATGCCTTCGTCGACCCGGTAATCGGTGCCATCGCCGATCGCACCAAGACCCGCTGGGGCAGCTTCCGTCCCTACCTGATCTGGATGTCGATACCGATGGCGGCAACCGCGATCATGACCTTTTCTGTGCCGGATTACGGTGGCACCGCACGGGTAATTTATGCCTTCGTGACCCTGACGCTGATGATGATTGCCTATTCCGCAATCAACATACCTTACTCCGCGCTGCTCGGTGTGCTGACGCCGAATTCCCAGGATCGCACCAGTGCCTGTTCCTACCGCTTTGTAATGGCGCTGCTGCCGGTTTTCATCATCGTGAACTCGGCCATCCCGCTCGCCAAATACTTCGGTGGCAGCGAGAACTCTCCCAAAGGCTGGCAGATGACGATGATCATCTATTCGGTGGTCGCAGTGATCCTGTACTTTGCCACCTTCGCGATGACCAAGGAACGCGTTCATCCCGAACCGGGCCAGAAAACCTCGCTGAAGGGTGACATCAAGGATCTGTTGGCCAACCGGCCCTGGGTAGTGCTGTGCGTGGTCGGTATTGCTGCACTGACCTATGCCAACATCCGCAACACGGTCGCGATCTATTACTTCGAGAACGTGGTGCCGCACGGCATGAGCTATTTTGGCCCGGTGATGACCACCGGCGCACTGGCCTTCATCGCCGGTGTCATGCTGACTTCCCCGCTGTCGAAGAAGTTCGGCAAGCGCAAGTTTTATATGGTGTCGATGGGCCTGACGACCGTGCTGACCGCGTGCTTCTACTTTGTGCCGCCGGAAAATATCGCGCTGGTCTGGTCCGCCAATACCCTGATCAACTTCGTGGCCGCGCCCACTGCGCCTCTGGTCTGGGCGATGTACGCCGACACCGCCGATTACTCGGAGTGGAAGACCGGGCGGCGCGCCACAGGCCTGACTTTCTCGGCAGCCTCGTTTGCACAGAAGCTGGGCTGGGCCATCGGCGGCGCCGGTACCGGCTGGCTGTTGGCATTTTTCGGTTATCAGGCTGCCGTCGCGCAGAGCGCGCACACCATCAACGGCATCATGATGATGATGAGCGTCATCCCCGCCGTGGGTTCCCTGATCGCGATGGCAGCGCTGTGGTTCTATGAACTCGATGAAGCCATGGTGAAGAAGATGTCCTCTGAACTGGCTATCATGCGTGGAAAAAAACCTGCAGTTACAGGGCGTGTCACCGGTTCTCAGCCTGCCGGTAAGTCGGTTCAGGCACCGGCCGTACCCGGCGCACCGGCGGTATTGCCACTTGAGATGTTCATGACCCAAGCCCCCAATGCACCGCAGGGGCAGGCCCTGCGAGCCTCCCCTTCGGCACCTCCAGAATCAGTATGGACAGCCGGACAGCCTTTTGCCGGCGGAGGGACGCGTGATGGCGGCGTTGCGCTCTCTCCCACGCCGATGACGCCCGAACAACTAGCAGCACTGAGCAACGAGTATCGTGTACTGCTTCAATCCGGTGTTCATGGATTGTGTTTCAGTCCCTATCTCGAAGGCCAGTCTCCCGGCTCGCAGATCGGGGCAGCGCAGATCCGCGCACGGCTCGAGCTGATCAAACCTTATACCCGTTGGGTGCGCAGTTTCTCGTGTACGGATGGACACGAGCAGACCCCGCGCATCGCCCATGAACTCGGCCTCAAAACGCTGGTCGGCGCCTGGCTGGGCACCGATCGTGAGATCAATGAGCGCGAGTTGCAGGGCGTGATCGATGTCGCCCGAGCCGGGCACGCCGATATCGTGGCGGTCGGCAACGAAGTGCTGCTGCGCGAAGACCTGTCCGAAGAAGAGCTGCTGGCCTGCATACAGCGCGTCAAGGATGCGGTGCCCGGGGTGCGCGTCGGTTATGTCGACGCCTATTATCTGTTCGAGAAACACCCGCGCATCACCGCGGCCTGCGACGTGATCCTGACCAACTGTTATCCGTTCTGGGAAGGTTGCCCGCGCGAGCAGGCGCTGGCCTACATGCAGAGTATGGTAAACCGCACCCAGGCTGTGGCCGGCGGAAAGCCGGTCATCATCAGCGAGACCGGTTGGCCCGGCAAGGGCAGCCCGTTCCACGGCGCGATGCCGTCGCCGGAGGGCGCGATGCGCTACTTCATCGATACCATGAACTGGGCGCAGCAGGACGGAATCGGGGTGTTCTATTTCGAGGCTTTCGACGAGGCATGGAAGGTCGGTGCCGAGGGCGACGTGGGTGCGTACTGGGGCCTGTGGGACAAGGACGGGAAGCCGAAATATGCTTGACGCGATTTTTACTCAGGGTATGTGATGATTTCAAAACTGCAATTGCCGACCGGCCACGCCATCTGCTATTCGGGCTACCGCCAAGGTCAAAGCCCGGGTGACAAGATCTATCCTTCAATGGAGGAAATCCGCCAGGACCTGCGCATCATGCAGCCTTATTGGCGTTTGTTGCGCCTGTATGACTGCAGCACCCACGCCGAACGTGTGCTCGAAGTGATCCGGCGCGACGGGCTTGATTTTCAGGTGATGCTGGGCGCACATCTCGGTGCCGAGATGAACAACTTCGGTTGCCCGTGGGGAGGGACCTACAGCGAGGAACAACTGGAGACAAGCGTGCCCGAAAACGACGCCGAGATCGGGCGGTTGATTGCGCTGGCGCGGCAGTATCAGGATATCGTGTTCTCGGTCGCGGTGGGCAATGAAGCCACGGTCGACTGGACCGATCACTTCGTTCCGGTGCAGCGCATGATCGAGCATGTACGTCGCGTCAAACAGGGCATCAGCCAGCCGGTGACTTTTTGCGAAAATTACGTGCCCTGGCAATACAAGCTGCGCGAACTGGTGGAGGAACTGGACTTCATCTCCGTGCACACCTATCCGGTTTGGGAGTTCAAACACATACATGAGGCATTGGACTACACGCGGGAGAATTACCAGAGCGTTGCCCGGCTTTATCCGGACAAGCCGGTCATCATCACCGAGGCCGGTTGGGCGACCAACTCGAACGGCCGTGGAATCCAGCCGCACAATACCTCGCAGGATCTGCAGCACGTCTATGTGCGCGACCTGCTGGATTGGACCGACAGCGCGGGCATCCTGACCTTCGTTTTTGAAGCATTCGACGAGCCCTGGAAAGGATCGCCGGACCCGCTCGAGCCTGAGAAACACTGGGGGTTGTTCACCGTGGACAGAGAGCCGAAACAGGCAATGGAAAATTATTTTTCACCCAAGCTGGCGCGCAAGCAGGCTTGAAATCATGGCAATAACAGATGCGAACCAACATACACAACTTTACACCGGATTTGACCTTTTCATTGCTGACCAGTCACGCCGGACAGGAGCTTGCCGATGCATGAGCAAGCCGCACTGATGCCCGACGGCTTCGTGATTCCGGCATTCAACACGGCACGACCCTTCGCCAGTTTTCTGCCCGGTATCGGGGGGGATTACGGCAAGCCGCTCTGGGTGTTCTATACCAACCGCGGGCAATGCGTGTCCAGTTTTGGCGTGCGCGACCGCAATGGTGCGATGCTTGAGTTTCATCCCGCCGACCAAGCCTATGCACTGACTTCGCTGTACGGTTTCCGCACCTTCTTCAAAATACCCGCTCGGGGCGGTACGCTGTGCCACGAACCCTTTCAAAATTCGACCGTCGCGGGCGTGACGCAGAAACTGACCATCCGGCCCGAAGAAATCGAAATCGAGGAGACCCATGCCGATTTTGGTTTGCGTATCCGTATCGTTTATTTCACGCTGCCGAACGAAACGCTGCCGGTGCTGGTGCGCCGCGTGACGGTGGAGAACATCAGTTCGGTTGGGCTGCACGCGGAGGTGCTGGACGGTTTGCCCCGGATTGTTCCGTTCGGCCTCGACGAGCACTCCCTCAAACAGATGTCGCGCACCATGCAGGCTTTTGCCGAGATCAGGCATGTGGACGATAACCTGCCTTTCTACAAGCTCAAGGTGGTGCCCTCGGACAAGCCCGAAATGGAGCGGATCGACGCCGGATTTTTTGCCTTTACGCTGCAGCACGGACAGCCGGTCGGGATGGTTGCCGATCCCGAACAGGTGTTCGGCCCGGATACCAGTTTGCGCCAGCCGTTGGCCTTCCTGAACAGCGATGGCATCGATCCGCTTGCAGGGCGGCGCGAAACGCTGACCGGTTGTGCATTTGCCCGGCTGACGCTGTCGCTGGAGGCTGGTGCTGCTACCGGCTGGGACTCGTTTTTCGGCCAGGCATCCGGATGGGAGGCGGCAAGAGATTTTCGCGAGCATGCCGCCGCTGAAGGCAATTATGCCGGGCACAAACGCGCCGAGAACAGTGCACTGATCATCCATATCAGCGGACAGTTTGATATTGTCGCAGCGCCACCCCAACTTGCCCCCTACACACGACAGGGATTTCTCGACAACACTTTGCGCGGTGGCCAACCGGTGGTCATTGATGGTCCGCGCGGTCTGCGGGTGTTTCACACCTTTACCCGCAAGCACGGCGACATGGAACGCGACTACAATTTCTTCAATGTTTCGCCCACTTTTTTGTCGCAGGGAAACGGAAATTATCGCGACGTGAACCAGAACAGGCGCTCCGAAAACTATGTGTTTCCGGGGATAGACAGCGCCAACATTGAAACCTTCTTCAACCTGATCCAGATCGATGGAAATAATCCGCTGGTGGTGCAAGCGGAAAAATTCAGCCTTCCGCAGGATCAAATCAATAAGCTGCAGGCGTCATGGATGCCTGCCAAAACAAGGGAGTGGCAGACGCTCCTGGAGCGGCCCTTCAGCCCGGGACAGTTGTTGGAGAAATTGCTGGATACAGGGGAATCCATCGATGCTGCACAGGACATTTTCAAGATTATCGTCGGGCTGGCCGACCCGGTACAGGATGCCACACACGGCGAAGGTTATTGGGTCGATCACTGGATATATAACCTGGACCTGCTCGACAGCTATGCCGGGCTGTATCCCGACCGGCTACGTTCGCTGCTGGTCGAGCGTCGCGACTTCTGCTATTTCGACAACGACCATGTCGTGCAGCCCCGCGCCAAAAAATACACGCTGCGCAAGGACGGGACAGTGCGGCAACTGCACGCGGTGATCGTCGATGCCGGCAAGGCGAAGCTCATCGCCCGGCGCAGCGAGGCAAGAAACTGGATGAGGACAGGGCACGGGACCGGGCCCGTCTACCGAACCACGCTGCTGGCCAAGCTGGTCAATCTGATCGCGATCAAGACTTCGCTGCTGGACCCGTTCGGCGTCGGTCTGGAAATGGAGACCGACAAGCCGGGATGGTGCGATGCGCTCAACGGTCTGCCGGGCTTGTTCGGCTCGTCAACACACGAAGCTTACGCGTTGCGCCGCTGCATTGCGTTTGCGCGGGCCGCAATTACACAACATCTGGCGCAAGCCGGATCTCTATCCATGCCGGTCGAAGTGGCCGGCTTTGTCCGCTCGCTGACGCCGGTACTGGGCAGCGCCAAAGCGAATGACTTTTTCCCAACATGGCGTCAGCTCGCGAAGCTGCGCGAAGATTTTCGCGATCGGGTACGCATGGGTATATCGGGTGAAGAAGCCGACTTGTCGAGTGATGAGTTGCTGAAGTTTTGCGACGCTGCCGACGCTCTGCTGCAACGCGGATTGGCCAAGGCGCTGGGCAGCGACGGCGTGCCGGTCAGCTACTTCATTCATCAGGCCGAATCATATGAAGTATTGATCGATACAGCCGCACCGCAGTCGGTTGAAGACCAGCCGACCGTAGTATATGTGCAGGTTACGCGCTTCTCGCAAATGCCGGTCGCGAGTTTCCTGGAAGGTGCGGTACATGCATTGCGCGGAACGGACGATACTTCCGCCGCTGCCACAATCTACCATGCGGTGAGGCAGTCCATGCTTTACGACCGAAAGCTCGGCATGTACCGGGTCAATGCGCCGCTGGACGGGGAAAGCTTCGAGATCGGGCGCGGCCGCATCTTCACCCCGGGCTGGCTGGAGAATGAATCCATCTTTCTCCATATGCATTACAAGTTTCTGCTGGAAACGCTGCGCAGCGGTTTGGCGCAGGAATTTTTCGACGACATGCGGCTGGGCCTGGTGGCATTCCAGCGCGCCGAAGTCTATGGTCGCTCTCCGCTGGAAAACTCCTCGTTCATCGCCAGCAGCCGATTCCCCGATGCGAAGTCCCACGGAGTCGGTTTCGTCGCCCGTCTTAGTGGCGCGACCGCCGAGTGGATCAGCATGGTGCTGCACATGGGATTGGGCGCCGCTCCGTTTCATATGGTTGAGGACGCCTTGCGCTTCGAGCCCCGTCCCACCCTGGCGGAGTGGCTGTTTACCACCGAGCCGAACGATGATTTCGGCACAGACAGCTTTGGCTTGAAATTGTTCGGCCAGACCTGGGTCGTTTACGAGAACCCGGGCAGGCATGCAACGTTTGGCGCTGATGCAGTAGCCCCGGTGCGTTTTGATCTGCACTACCACGACGCCAGACGGGGGTGTCTCACAGCGGCAGTTGGCTGCCCGAAGGGCTGGCCCTCGACCTGCGCGAATGCAGGCTGTCCAGGTTGGTGATCAATTTGGCGTGACGATAGTGTCGCCACGCCGTCAACAACCGGTCAGGGCTTTTGATACACGCGCACGTAATCGACTTCCATCGTGACCGGAAAGATGGTGTTGTCTACCGCACCACCCAGGGTGCCGCCGATTGCGATATTCAGCAGCAGATACTGCGGGGAGTCGAACGGCCAGCCGCCGTAGCCTATGCCCGGGTTGACCCCCTTGTAGTAATTGACGTTGTCCACGCCGATCAGGATCTGGTCTTTTGACCAGGTCATCTGATAAGTGTGAAACGCGGTGCAGGCGTCCGGAATTTGAATTGCGCCGCCCGTGCCGGTGCCGCCGCTTTGCAGGGTGTGCAGTGTGCCGAAGATGCGCGTCGGATTGCTGCCCACTTGTTCCATGATGTCAATCTCACCGTCATCCGGCCACACGCCGCCGGTTCCCAGGGTCCAGATGGCGGGCCACGTTCCCGCGCCACAGGGCAGCTTGGCGCGAATTTCGAAAAAGCCGTATGTCCAGCTGGCGATGCCGCGCGTCACCAGCCTTGCCGAACTGTATTGCTGCCCGCCCCAGTCGGGCAGGGTGGAGAGCGCCTCTTTACGCGCCGTAATGATGAGCTTGCCGCCGCTGACCCGGGCGTTTTCCGGCCGATCGCTGGCGTAGTACTGCAGTTCGTTGTTGAACCAGCCTGACAAATTGTTGGCGGTGTCGTAGCCCCAATGCGTCGGGTCGGGCAGCCCGTCCAGACTGAATTCGTCATCCCATACCAGCACATACCCCGGCGGGGCATCGGACGGGATCGGGGTGGTGATCGGCGTGCTGACGGGCGTGGCGTTGCTTGCGTTACCGGGCGTATTTCCCCCGCCCCCGCAAGCGCTCAATAGCGCCAGCAAACCGCCAATGAACAGTCCAGTTCTTGTTTGTTTGAGGCGTGATTCAAGTGGATTCATTGGATGCGGTCGTCAGGTAGGTGGCGATGGAGCGGGGCGGGAGTTCCGCCAGCATTCTGGCTTCACCCACACGCAGCGCGAAGCGGAGAGCGGTTTCGGTGCGATTCATCACCACGGTGGCAATAGAAGCGTCGGGATTGATGAAGGCAGTGGCTTCAAGGTTCTGCCGGGTGCTGGCGCAGAGTACGCGCCGCGCGCCGGGCTTCACGAAGCGACTGAAATGACCGAGATAATAATAGGAGCTCTGTCGCAACACCGCATCGTGTTCGCGGTCGACGATGACAGGCGCGCTGCAGAAGTTGCCGACATGGTTGGGCCCGCCCTGTTCGTTCAATACCAGATTCCAGTCTATCCATCCCACTGTCCAGCGATTCAGGTCATTGATCATCGAACGAGCATAGCGTTCGCCCAGATCCCAGGAACCAAGATGGGGCCCGCCTTCCTGACAGCCCTCGGTAGACAGCAACTGCTTGTCGGGCCAGGCATCGTGTACCAGTTGCACATGATCGAAATGGTCCTCACCGTACCAGTGAAATCCCGTACCCCAGACATAGCGTGCGGCTTCGGGGTCGCTGTAGACCACGCTGGCACGTTCCACCATCAGGTCTCGGTTATGGTCCCAGACGATGATTCGGACATGGCCGAGTCCGGCACGGGACAGTGCCGGACCGAGAAAATCGCGGACAAAGTCGCGCTCTTCCTCAGCCGTGTACAAACAGGATTCCCAGGGTTGACTGGCGGCGGGTTCGTTTTGTACCGACACTCCCCAGACTTGCAAACCTTCCTTGGTGTATTCCTCGATGAAGCGGACAAAGCAGTGCGCCCACGCCTGCCGATACTGCGGCAATAACCGACCACCGTGGTTCATTTCCCCGTTGCTTTTCATCCATGCAGGCGGACTCCAGGGGGATATCAGCAGATTGATCGGCTTGCCGGCCACCTGCTGTGCCTGTTTGATGAACGGCAGCAATGCCTGGCGGTCACGGTCGATGTTGAAACTGCGCAGCTCCACATCGCCGGGCGTCCCGACATGTGCATAGTTGCCGAGCGAGAAGTCGCAACTGTTCATGTGCACCCTGCACAGCGAATAGCCGTGACCGGCATCGCGGTCAAAATACCCTTCCAGCACTTCCTTGCGCCGCGCCGGGCTCAGTGCCTGCCAGGTTACCGCCGCAGACTCGGTAAAGGCACCGCCAAAACCCTCGATGGTCTGGAAGAGCCGATGCGGCATCACGGAAACATCGGCAAGGCCGGATTCTTCGCTGTTATTTTTGAGTGGCGCCTGTTCGGTCAGGCGGGAACCGTCATTTTTGGCGGTCAGGAAAAAGCGGGTACGGGTATATTTTTGCATAGATATTTTTCCATCCGGTTGCGACATGGCCAACAGGGCAGGGTGGCGCGTGTTGTTTTGCGTACCTGTTCCGGCGAAGAGTTGTTCCGGAATCCCGCAGGCCGCCCCGGCGGTAACGGCTGTTGTGACCGCGAGGAACTTGCGTCTTGTGATCATGATGTTTTCTCACGGATAAAAGCCGGTACAAAGCCGGCGAAACGGGCCAAAATGGCCAGGTCCGATTCCGCTATCCGGTATGTTCGCGGATAACGGAAGAATCAATCAATAAATACCGATTGACACCAAACTATACAGTGCCTATCATTAAAATGAAAGCGCTTTCATAAGCGCAATTATTGTGGCGTATTCAGTGACCGGAAAAGAAACTTGTTCACTTCCGCCCTGGTTCGCATTATTGGGGAACGTTCCTGCAAAGTTTGGTTTTCAGCCCGGGCGTTTTTTCATGACAAGATTCATCATTGATGCCGGTTAGGCAAGAGGAGAATGAGATGCCCGAAATCATGACTGCCTGCAACAGAATTTCCCGCTCTACGCAACTGCTTGCGGCTGGTTTTTTACTTTTGGCAGGTTCGTTCGCTGTGTACTCAAGTGCCCGTGCGGATGAGGTTAAGGTTCGTCATGTCGGGCTCGGTACGATTTACCTGGCGCCGAAAGACTCGTACTTTTCTGCCAGTGTACCGTCAACTCCTGACGCAAAGTACCGGACTCAGGCGATGCTCAAACAAGCCGCGCCGACCAACCAATGGTATTCGTCCGTGATGTTCGTGCGCTGGTCCGAGCCTATCTTTACCCTTCCGGCAACTTATAAAGCCGGTCCGGACGGATTCGAGGTTGGTTATCCGCTTGAAACGCCAACCCCTGAGGACAAGGCCAGCCGGATCGACATCGTGTATCCGCACCGCGCCGCGCTTACGCTTTCCCCGACCGGTTTCACGCCGCAGGATGCGCGACTCGCCGGGCGCGGTGATTTCTCCGCAACCATCTCCATGGGTGATGCTGCCGGCAATGCGCTTCTTGCCACCGTCGTGCATGGCAGTCCGTTCAGCTATTACACGCTAAGCGCGGGTGACCTGCGCGTGAAACTGGCCAAGGGCGCGGTACCTTGCGCGACCGCGGTCGATGCGCAGGTGTTGTGCGTACATGCGTTGCAGCGCGATTTTGCCGTGTTCGCGCCTGCCGATGCCAGCTGGTCCGGTCGGGACAGCGCGGCTCCGGTTTTGCATTTCGGTCCTTCCGGAAGATTCTTTTCCGTGGCCGTATTGCCTGACGCAAAAGCGGATACCCTCGCCGAATTCAAGCGTCATGCCTATGCTTTTGTTGTGAACACCGTTGTGGACTGGAAGTATGACGAGGCCACCAGCCAGGTTGAAACGCATTTCACGACCCAAGTCGAATCGCGTGAAGGCGGTCAAACCACCCCCATTTTGGGACTCTATCTGCATCAGGCGCGTGCCACCAATGCAGATCTCAGCCATGGCTACAGTTATCAATCCATACGCGGAACTATCCGTACCATCGCCAGTACCGGATTCAGCACGACATATCGTTATCACGGCATATTGCCCTATTGGGGAGCGCTGCAGAACAAGGTTGACCAGGAAAAGCTTGCCAGCGTTCTGGTGGGTGATGCGGCACGATCCCGCGACATTTTCACCAGGCAGCAGGGTCATGGCACCTATTGGTACGGCAAGGCGCTTTCCGCCATGGCCCAACTGATGTGCGTCGCAGGTCAGAACGGTGACAAGTCCCTGCGCGATAAATTACTCGGTGACTTGAAAGAACGTCTTGAAACCTGGTTCAAGGGAGAGGACAGCAGTTATTTCATCCAGGATGCCCGAATCGGGACAGTAATAGGCTCATACGATGAGTATGGCAGCATCTCGCATATCAACGACCATCACTTTCATTACGGCTACTGGATAAATGCAGCTGCGCAGGTCGCGCTGCGCGATCCGGACTGGGCGCGCAAGGATCACTGGGGCGGAATGGTCGATCTGCTGATCGCGGATATTGCGACTAGCGAGCGTGGCCGCGCCGATTTTCCGTTTCTGCGCAACTTCGATCCATATGAAGGCCATTCGTGGGCATCCGGAGATGCCCTGTTCGTGGATGGCAATAACCAGGAGTCCTCTTCCGAAGCAGTCAACGCATGGGCAGGGCTGATTCTGTGGGGTGAAGCAACCGGCGACAAGGCATTGCGCGACAAGGGTATATGGCTGTACACCACAGAAACCGAAGCGATCTCCGACTACTGGTTCGATATCAGGGGAAAAGTATTCCCGCCGGTGTTCGGTCATGTGGTTGCCGCACAGGTGTTCGGCGGGCGCTATTCCTACAATACCTGGTGGACCGAAGAACCGCGCCAGATTCAGGGCATCAACCTGATGCCGATCACGCCCGCTTCGGTATATCTGGGCAGTGATCCGGCCTATATCAAACGCTTCATGGCAGCGCTGGGACCCGCAAAGCAGGCCTATGAAAAGCGCGGCATGAGCGACGGCACGCCTGATGATATCTGGCAGGATATTTTTGCTTCGTACCTTGCGCTGGCTGATCCGGATGCCGCATTGGCTTTATGGAAGCCCAGGGGCACGGTTGAATACGGGGAAACGCGTTCCCATACCCTCTACTGGCTGCTGAGCTTGAAAGAAATGGGCGATCCGGATTTCTCAGTGACAGCTGATACACCGTTGTATGGTGTATTTCATCGCGCATCGGGGCAGAACACTTATCTGGCTTACAACCCCGGCGACAAAGCCGTTGATGTTCATTTCAGCGACGGGAAGATGCTCAGCGTGGCTGCGCATAGTCTGGGCAGGGCTAATTGACCAATGGTTAATTGACCGATGGTGAGATGGATATGCCGGCATAGCCATCTCACTTGAATATAGGCACCTGTCAAAACCCCAGTTTGCGAATAAAGGCTTCGAAAGCGGGATGCCAGTCAGCAGGGTTGCGCGTGAAAATATAGTGCCCGTTGTTCTTGTCGGCGGGCAGGGTCACAAATGCTCCGTTGCCGCCTTCATCGACAAAAGCAGCAAACCATTGTTTTGGATATCCGGTTCCCCAGTATCGGTCGTTCAGGCTGTACATCCACAGGGTCGGAATGTGATTGGTTTTCCCATAAGCGGCGAAGGCATCCCTTAACTGGCCCGGGCTGCAGGGTTGCTCAAGGTGATTGAGGCTGCCGCCATCCCCGCCGGAGATATTAATCGCACCCTTGATTGACTTGATGCCACTCGACGCGATCGCAATCGCATCCATTCCGCCAACGGATTCGCCCACTACAAGTCCGCGGGACGTATCCACATACGGCAGCTTGCGGGCAAACGACAGGATCTGTCTGGTTTCGCTTACTACCGGTGTCGCGCCTTTAAGATAGTTTTTTGATTCGCACTCCCCGGTGTATTCCACGTCCGGCCCCCCCGTCAGGCCATAGCCTATCCGGGTGGGTATCAGCACCACGAAACCATGGGCTACGAAGTAATCCGCATTGATCGGATAGCGCTGTTGGCCCATCACGGCAAATCGAATCGGATTTTCAGGGCGGCCGTGCAGGATGATGATGAAAGGAGATTTCTTTTGCTGGCTGTCGCGTACCACTGTCAATACCATCTGCCGTTCTATTCTCGATTCACCAGTCATCTTTAGGGAGACGGGAATGTGCAGCATTTCTTCGAGAACTTTCGCATCGGCCATGTTTGACAGGCACATCAAGGCAAGGCTTGCTGCAACGAGTAATCGCATCATGGTTTATCAAGGAATGGCATCAGCAGGATCATAAGACTGGCGAATAATTGTTCAAGACTCGACTGTGTGTTGGTCACGATGTCCGGTTTTCGCGTCGAATTGACTCGTAACGAATAATAACAGGCGCACGCTCATGCATGCCGATCCGGTATGTTCGGTAAATCAGGGTTTGATGACCGAATTGTAGGCATATTCTGTATTTTCCAGAACGGTGATTTGCTCCAGCCTTGAATTCACCCCAAACCGGCTGTGTGACGGTTTGATGGGGTTGCATTGCCTATTGCAATTTTAAAAAACTGCGAATACAATGAAATCGTTTTCTGAAAGCGCTTTCATGAAGCCGCCGTCAAGAGCGAACTGACATGCTTTCAAATCATCATTCAATAATCATCTGAATATCGGGAGGCAGTCATGGTTCAAGCCAATTTTCACAAAAAGTCGATGCGGAATCTGATCGCAAAAAGTTTGGTGGTGGCAGCAGTCGCAAGCTTGGCGGCATGTAATGGCGGTGGTGTTACGCCCAGTAGCACCAGTACTACCGGTGGTGGTGGTGCTGGTGTATCCGCAAGTCCGTATTCCTTGTTTGCATCTACATATGTTGCCTATGCACTACAAACAAATGGTGCTTATCTGCATTCGATACAGGCTGGTGACATATACACGGGGTTTGGCGGAAATTATATTTATGGAAGTTACAGCTCATCCCAGGCTGACATGAATCGCACCGGGCTCTATACATTACAATTTCAGGCGACGGCAACAGTGCCCAATACCGCGGCAGATTACACGTACATGGCATTTCTTGCCCCTGCAGATGGTACATTCGACATCAGTGCCGCCACCAATCTTGTAATCCAGATGGGTAATACTGTTACCCCTGATGCAACTCACGGCAATGCAAACGTCTTTACGATTGATCTCAATAATACTTCTGGCACTACTGCCGCCACAAATGACTGTGCTTACGATCAAACCTTGAGCGTCGTCGGGAATAATGTGGCGCTCACTGCGCTTGGTGTCAGAACCTATGTGATTCCATTAACCAGCTTTACCTGTTCAGTAGGTAATTTAACCAACCTGCAAGCCGGTGGAATTACCACGGTGGCAGTCAAGGTGGTTGGTGATAAAAATACATCTGTAGGGGCATCTGAATACAACACGATTGCGGTGGGAACAATAGGCTTTACCGGTGGTGTAACTGCTGCTGACCAGACCGCACTCGCGCAGTAAATGATCAAACTTACCAAGGAAAAGATTGTCCGGTACGGGATATTCGTTTGCCGATTTTCCTGTAGTTGAAAAACTCTTTCGAAGGACTACAAATGAGCCGTTTAAAATTTGCGCTTTGGGGCATGCTCCTCGTCTCCCCAGCAGCTTTGGCTGAACAGACCTATGATTTGGGCAATTTTGCCAAGCTCAGCGTTAATGGTTTCTTCAAGGGAGAGGTCTATCGCAACACCAACCAGTCAACGGGCCTGACCAACTGCGGTTATACCAACGATCCGCGCGGTGTGTTCGGCACCTATTGCCAACCGGGTACCGCAAAAACCTCCAGCCCAACGCCGCTTACGCTGGAAGAACTGAGCGCTGGTCTTTCTCATGAATTCGATTCCGCATGGAAGATCGATAGTCGCCTCAGCTACCGATTGCGCAACGGTTATGCCGACATCGTCGGTCAGCCGATGATAGAAGGAAATGTCGCGGTCAGCCATCCGGTGTATGGCGAACTAAGGGCTGGAACGATGCTGTCACGGTCGTGGTCGCGTTCCGACAGCTTCAGCTATCCGCTCGGCATGTCCAGTCCCTGGAGCGAAAGCGGCGCCGGTTACAGCCTGTTCCAGAAGGCAATACGCTATAGCGCACCGATTATTGAGTTTGACAGTGGCGGGACACTTCAGCTCGAAGGTACTCTGGCTACCAATGATATCCGCTATGCGCAGAGCGCGCCAACAGTAGCTTATAACCAGGCTCCGCCCAGACCGAAACTTTGGGAACTTTTTGCGCAGTATGCAGACAGCGCCAACCTGATTGAGTACGTATTTCAAAAAAGCCGTGGCGGGCAGCAGTCTTCCTGGGCCAAGGGGCCGTTTGTTGGCGATGTCGGTAATGCGGATGGTCTTGGAATCACGCCTGCTGTGGGTGCTTACACGGTGCCGACCGAAAACGTCCATATCCTTCAGGGCGATCATTATTTCAATCCGAGCTGGCGTGCTACGTTTGGAATTCGACGCAATTCCTGGTCGGGTACTGCATATCAATGCGACTACGTCACCGGCACCGGATGCTACTTTCCATCGGGTTTCAACAATGGCGCGCCCGGCACAGCCGATAACATTGCGCATGCAGCATGGTCGGTGGACTTCATGGGCGGAATCAGCAATTTTCGCGGGTTGTGGACTTACACCGCCGGTTTCGTCAGGCTCAACAAGGCTTATACCAGCACGCCTGTCGAGTATGGGCAAAGCAATACTGCCACCTATATCAATCTGGGCGTAAACCGTCGTGTGCCTGAGTTGTACAAAGACCTCAACGTCTATACCGGGCTGGGTTATGTTCGCTTTGGCAGGCTGGGTCCCGCACCGCTGAGCATGCCGAGTGAATTGGCATTTTTCGGCGTGGATCCCCGGGTACAGTCATCGGCAATATTGTTTACCCTGGGCGCAGGCCTGACTTTCTGAACAGTCAAGTGATCAAATAATTGGCTTAAGCCAGGAGATGAAAATGAAACTTGAAATATCAAAACACATTGGTTGCCGTAAGGGTGCTCGATTATTATTGCCGGCGATTTTTTCGGTACTGCTGGCATCCTGCGGAGGGGACGGTGTGACCGGTATCCAGGCAAGCCAACCAACTTATACCAATTCATATTCATTGGCACTTCGCCCTCTCCCGGCGGTTTATTCCAGCACTGTCAAAGCCATCAACTACAGTCCATATCGCGCCGGTGGTCCGGGCGCCAACGAGATTCCAAGCGACGCGCAGATATTGCAGGATCTAACTTTGCTGAACTCTGCCGGCTATACATTGCTGCGTTTATTCGATACTGACATTTCTCACGAAAATATCCTTCGTGTCGCTGCTGCACATTTTCCAAACATGAAATTTCAGCTCGGAATTTACCTTGCCGGAATCGCAACCGGAAATCAGGCCACCTGTACCATGCCCGCCAACGATACCGACATTCAGAATGGCATCAGGGAAGCGGCCCAGTATCCAAATGTCGCATCGGTCAGCGTCGGCAACGAGACGTCCTTTTTTGGTGGATATATGCCGGTGCATTGTCTGAAAGACTACATCACGACCGTTAAAAAGAATGTGAAGCAGCCTGTCACTGCCGACGACGATTACACGTTCTATGCTGGCCTATCGGGTGCCACTGAGCTCCCGGACACTATCCTTCCGTTGCTCGACTTCGTGTCGATGCACACCTACCCGATGAGCAACTACGGCCGTTGGACATACGCAGGCACAGGCAGCGCGGCTACGATGATGGGTAACGCGCTCGCCAACGCGCAGGCCAGCTACACGCAGGTATCGAATTACATCTCGACCCATGGGGCAGCGGTTAACCTGCCGATCGTGGTGGGAGAAACGGGCTGGAAAGCGGTACAAACCAATCCGGGAAATCCACTTGAAACCTGCTGCGCTAATCCGGTCAATGCCAAGATGTACTATGACTCAATGAATACCTGGCAGGCTGCTGGAGGAACCGGACCCAAGGCCGTGTTCTATTTCGAGGCCACCGATGAAGCATGGAAAGGAACTGATGACGGCTGGGGACTGTGGGATGCGAGCCGGACGCCAAGGTACGCCCTTTGTGATAATCCAGGGGTAACGGGTGCGCCTCCATGCACCACCCCAATTTACCTGAATGCGACCTATGCTCCTTAAGAAGAGCAAGTTGACTGCCTTGAACCGTGAAGGACAACAAGCCGCGGCTCAAGGCAGCCAACGGCGTGTTGCCAGAAATTCGGGATTCGTTGTTTTATATTCGAATCTTCTATAAATAGGGACGTCCAAATAATTAGGTTGTCCCGTAATATCCATCGAAGTGCCGAAGCCGATTAGAATTTCACCCCAATCAGTTGGCCAACCGATCGTTGCTACCGCAGATCGTTCCGCTTCTGGTATGCCTGTTCCAGTTTGTGTTTTGCATGGTCCACCGCGCGCTGAAGTTTTTCCACGCGCAGGAAATAGGATTCACGCAACCGCGTACCGCCGCCGACCTTGCCGATCCGGTCGCCTCCGGTGGGAACCGAACCGTTTTGCAGATTGGATTCTGCTTTTTGCAGGTTGGTGATTGCGACATTGATCTCTCGGTCGGCTTCGTCAAGTTTTGAACGCTG
>DATKTJ010000056.1:0-5487 GCA_035531235.1 Halothiobacillus sp.
CCGGTGCCCGATTGCCAGAGGACGAACGGGATCACCAGCAGCGCCGCGTAAAAATGCCAGCGCCAGAGGCGGCGATAGGTTTTCCCCACCGTCGGCGGGGCTTTTACCGGCTCAATTTGCTCCGTCACATTGAACGCCTGCGCTCCTTCGAACATAGATTGGGTCATGACAAAATCTCGATGAAACGCATGGTCGATATCCTCACAGCTTCCACTTCAGGCCCGCAAAGAACGTACGGCTCGGGAAGGGGTGGTAGGCGTAGTAACGCTGGTTGGTCAGGTTGTCGATGCCCGCCTGAACCGAGAAATGCCGGTTAACGGTGTAGTTGATCTTGGTATCCACCACGGTGTAGGCGCTGCGACCCTGATAGGTATCGGAGTAGGTGTCCGAATTGTCGAGACTGCCGAACTGGCTGCTGGCGTAACGCAGGCCCACGCTGGCCGACAGGGCTTGGGTAACCGCATAGTCGAGCAGCAGGTTGGCGCGCACATGCGGAATGCCCGGCGCCGTATTGCCGACATAGGTCGGGTTGAACGGGTTGGAAAGAATCTTCGCCTGCGCGTAGGAGACGTTGGCGCTCACCTTCAGACCGTGAATCCCCACATCGTGACCGGTATAGGCCAGTTCGATGCCACGCGTCCGGACCAGACCGATATTTTGGTAGTTCGTCACCGGCGGTGTATCCAGGCTGGTCTGCTGGTAGATGGCATTGCGAATACGGCTCTGGAACAGGCTGACGCGATAGGTGCCGTTGCCATGGAAATATTCCGAGGTCAGATCCAGATCCTGCGCCCGTTCGGGTTGCAGATTCGGATTATTGTTGACGATGCTGTTCTGCGCGATCGTTCCCTGAAACAGTTCGCCCACGGTCGGGAAGCGCGTCGCCGCGCCGTAGGACAAACGCAGCAGCCAGTTGTCCGTGACCGCCCAGGCCAGCGCGGCCTTTGGCGACAGGGCATTGTGCCGAACCGACGCGTAATTCAGGTCGGTCGTGCCGTTGCCGAGTTGGCCGTCATAGGCCTTCCACCGTTCATACCGGGCACCCAGCGTGAGCGTCCACTTCGGCAGCAAGGACCACACATCCTGCAGGTAGGCGGCGTCGGTCTGCGTCTTGCCTGCATACACCGTTTTAAGCGCCAGATTCGTGGCTGTAAGCCAGTTAGAGGTGCCGTAAACCAGGCTGTTCAGGTGATACTGGTCTTCATGTACCCCTGCCGTGATCTGATGCGCACCCAGCTGGGGCGAAACCAGTTTCAGATCGAGATTCTGCCAACCTGTCCCGCTGCCATCCGCGTATTTCCCTGCCCCGCCAACATTGGCACCCGGCTGCGCCGTGCTGGCCGACTGGGTAATGCTTTGCGAAATATCGTACTTGGAGGCATTGGCGCTGAGTTTCCAGCCGCCAGCCAGTTTCGCCGTCAGGCCCAAACCGTAGAGCCAGTCCTCCTCCGTATTCCTGCTCGGCGAAAATGTCGAGGTACCCAGACTGTAATTTTGTCCATTCTCGGAGAATGTTCCGCCATAAATCGGGTTGCCGTTGGCGTCCTGCAGGAAGGTATGCCCGGTGGTGTCGGCATGATTCGTCCAGTGCGCCACAGTGACATTGGCCGAGATATTCGGCGTAAAGGCATACCCCATCCGCAGGCTCTGTTGCTGTTGCAACACCTGACTCTGGCTTGTCTGCCCCGCCACTTGCCGAGGTTGCCCGTCCGTGCCCGTGTCCTGAACGAGGCCCGTGACCGGAACCCCCGCCGAACTCGATGCGGATGGCACCGCATAGGTCATCGGCTGACCGGCATTGCTCAGCCGACTCGCATTCAGGCTGTACCAGAACGCGCCCTGCCGATCGGCCAGATGCAGCGACTGCTGATTCCCGGAAAAGTCATTCCCATGCCCGTACGGGTCGTTATAGGTCTGCTCCAGCCATTGAGACTGGACCGACGCCTCCAGATGATCGGGCTTGCGGGTCTGGATCGCCACGGTCGAGCCCATCGAATTGCCCGGATACAGCGCGGAAAACGGGCCATACAGAATATCCACGCGACCGATGTCGTCCGGACTGATCACGCCCCACTTCGGCGGATAGGAATAGTTGTTGCCGAGGAAGTTCGAAATGAGCAGTCCATCCACGTACACCACGGCACGCGCCGGCTGCAGCACGGAAAAGTCCCGCCCGCCGATCAGGGCATTGGTATCCCCGATGAAACGCTCGCGGATATCGAGATCGGGTTGGTAGCGCAACACCTCTGCGGTCGTTGCCTTGTTCAGCGCCTTCAGGTCATCCCGATGAACGCGGACCACCACGCCCGGTGTATCACGCGGGATTTCCCCCTGTTGTGCCACGGTCGACGATTGCGTACCGGATTGCGCATGCACGACCACATCGCCGATTTGCACCGGCGCATCGGTACCCGTCGCGGCCAGTGTCACCGGGCTCCAGCCCAACAGGGCGATCCATGACGAAACCAGCCCGGCCATGATTGTCGGACGGCCCAGAACAAGTTGACGGATCTGATAATGAGCAGATTGATGAGATCGGGGGACAGATGAGCTGGGTGAACGGCATGCATGCCGAACCGAAGGCGTCAAAAACATGAGAATGGCTTCCTGGATTATCGTTAGAAACAGTTGCGGGGCGACCCGCGACATGAACAAAACGGGTCACCGGACACTGCCGCCAGCCTAGGCGATCACATGCCCGATAGGTCGGCGTCTGTAGTGCACGGGGTGTGCCAATCTCAAGTGGATGATTTACAAACAGGACATCAGGCGTTGTTGCGTCATATCACACAAATAAAGCCCGCCCAGTGCGTGAAAGCCCCCCATCTCATCAATGCGCGGGGGCCTTTCAAACCGGATAGTTCTGGGTGGCGGCGACACAGCTCGGCGGCTCAAAAAAACGAGGGAAAACGAGCGGCATTTCAAAGTAATGCGTCGATATTTTTTGTGGGATCCAGGATGGCTAAGGGGGGCAGGATCAACAATCCTTCGATTCATTGGCAAAATATAAGCAAAGGAACTAGTCTTGATTGGCTCAGCAGACGCACCGCTGGGCCCGGAACCCCACAGGAGAGAGATATGCAAAACAAAAAAATGACTTCCCGCCGCTTCCCTTCAACCACCCTGCTTGCCGCCGGTCTGGTCGCCGCCCTGATGGTTGGTGGCCAAGCCATGGCCAATCCGCCGGCCGAAAGCGTCGCCGCCGTCAAGGCAGCCCACCCGGATGCGGTCGCACGCTATGCCCTGCAGATCAGTGATGCCGATCCGGCCAAGCGCAACATGGTGCTCAAGGTGGCCGAACACCTGATCAAAAACTATGGCAAGGACAAGGTCGATATCGAAATCGTCGCCTTCGGCCCCGGCATCAAGCTCCTGTTCGCGCACGACAACCCACACACCAAGCTGATCGCCAAACTGGCCGAGGACGGCGTGCGCTTTTCCGCCTGCAACAACGCCCTGAAGCACATGACCAAGGTGCTTGGACATGAGCCGGAACTGGTGCCCGCCGCACGGATCGTCCCCGCCGGTATTGTGCGCGTACACGATCTGGCCGTGGACGGCTACTTCACCGACAAGCCGTAAAATGCCGGGCATCCGTACAGGGTGCCCCGCTTAAATCGGCGTCCGGCAATCGCCGCGTACTGCCCTAAACAGTCGGCCTTTCGACCGGCTGTTCGATCGTTCTCCCCACGTTCGGTGGCTACCACCACCCACAAAAAAAACCTCGAAGTCTCATCTGGCACCTTGCTGACACCAGAGAAAACCGTCGAGGCTGGACTTCCGAATTTTGAATTTAATGGTGCAGGGGATTCAGAGCCGTGCACAGCAAGGCTACCCCGACAATCAATCGAGGATTGTGGCATCCCCCCAGAGGACATTTTTCCCTTCCCGAGCAGCATCACTCATCAGGTGAATCAAGGGCTGGGCCCGAGTAGCTGGGCTTACCGCCGAATCGTCCGTCGCTGCAGCGGCCACAGGGGATTCGCCCTGCCCGGCATTCACCGCGATTTTCAAACGGTTCAACGCTTCAGGCACATCGGCAGCCAGAATTGACCCCGGTACCGTGTTGCTATGCCCCATCATACTGAGCATATGCAGGGCATCTTCGCGAAACATCGTGATATTGGCCGAAGCTTGGGTGCTAAATGTAATCATCATAATCATCCCTCCAAAAGCATGAAATTGCCTGAATCAGTCTGCCGCCTACAATCACATGTGCGCTTTAATCATCTCCCCCGCGGTAGCCATCATGCCCGCCCCTTTGCCCACCATCACGACCATCGCCTCGCCCATCATCATGCCGATGATGATCCTCGTGCCGATGGTAACCACCGTCATCGATCACACCATAAGGCAACGGGTAACAACCGCTCAATCCAAACATCGCCAAACCGGCAACAAACCATAGTTTTTTCATCACGGCTCCTTTGTTAAAACGACTGCGCGCCGCCCATCGGCTTAAAACCCATAAGCCTCATGGATCGACAGGCCGAGCTGAAGATTCACAGCGCATAATCTATCGATATTCGAATATTGTCCTGGTATCTGGGCCTGCGCCCGTGGTTATACCAGCACTGCTCCACTCAGGCAGCCCAGTTCCCCACAGGGGTCATCGGCATCACATGGGTTGGAACAATGAGTATGGACGCCCGGAATGAGCACGTCTGCGATTTGTCCGAACGTCTCTTCATTTGATAGAACCGCCAAGCTTACAAAACGACTGCCGGGCCGTCTGTATGCTGAAGCACATAGCCCACTGAAAAGAGCATACACCCGCTGCTTCCCGATCACAGCCACAGGTTTGCGGCATTAGTCCGCAGCACTACAGACGTGGCATAACCTGAAAACCCGAGCCAAACCAACACACCCGCTAAAAGAAGATCGTTGGCGGGGTGCCGCACAGAACAAAATCAGCTGTTGATGTATATTCGAAGCCCATGTGATCAAACGGAGATTCTGATGCTTGAAACTATTGCTATCATTTTACTCCTCCTCTGGGGGCTCGGACTGGTTTCCTCCTACACCATGGGGGGATTTATTCACATACTTCTGGTTGTCGCCATCGTGATCATTCTGGTTCGGGTCATTCAGGGCCGACGAATCTAGAAGGTGTACACGCCCATGTGCGATACAGCACAGAGAGGCGGGATCAGCCCACTTAGAATGAATATTCTTGCGCTCCGGCCTAGGACGCTCCGAACGTAAGTGCTCGTAGATCAAGAAGTAGGGGCCCACATACCCCGGCCCGAAATTGTTTTTCTTATCAGGAGATTTACCATGAATCAGATACGACACACCGTGGCGAAATTTCTTCTCGCAACCGTGGCCGCGCTCTCCTTGGGCGCCATGACCGTTGCCCATGCCGAAACCGCAGAAAACCTGAATCAGGATGCAACTCAGGCCCTGCAAAAACTGTACAAAACCAACCCCACCGCAGCAATGCTCTCGAAACATGCCAAGGCCATTCTGGTATTCCCAAAAATACTC
>DATKTJ010000057.1:0-20059 GCA_035531235.1 Halothiobacillus sp.
GCCGAACAACTGCATCTGACCCAATCCGCGCTGTCGCATCAAGTCCGCTCGATTGAGGAATACTATGGGCTGGAGCTGTTCTCCCGGCGCTCGCGCCCGATGCAGCCAACACCGGCCGGCCGGCGACTGCTTCAGGCAGCCAATCTGATCATGCCCTTCATGGACACCCTGGATCGCGACTTGCGCCAGCTGGCCGGTGGCGATACGGGCCGTCTGTTCATCGCGCTCGAGTGCCACTCCTGCTTTTCCTGGCTCCTGCCGACCCTGAACGCCTACCGCGAACAATGGCCGAACATCGATACGGATTTATCGTTGTCACACAGTTTCGACGCCCTGGATGCCCTGACGCGCGGCCTGGTCGATGTCGTCGTGAGCTCCGACCCGGTGGACAATCCCGCCATCGCATTCGTGCCCCTGTTCCACTATGACGTCGTACTCACGCTGCCCACACAACATCCCTTGGCATCCGAGCCGTTCATCACGCCGGCCATGCTGGCCGATCAGACCGTCATCACCTATCCAGTGCATCGGAACCGACTGGACATCTTTGCGCGCTTTCTGGCTCCAGCAGGCATCGAACCGGCGGCAACCCGCAGTTCGGAACTCACCGTCATGATTGCCCAATGGGTGGCCAGCAATCGCGGCGTCGCGGCCCTGCCCACCTGGGCGGTCGCCGACGAACTGGCCCGGGGCAGCATCGTGGCACGGCCACTGGGTAAAGCCGGCATCCAATCCACGTTATTCCTGGCATTCAGGGCTGATGAGCGAGATCTGGCCTACACCCGCGCCTTTGTCGATACGGCGCGCAGCTCGGCCAGAAAGGCACTGACAGATATTCGTATCGTCAGTTGAAAACCCTCCCAGTGACATCCCCCATCAAGGCGAGAAGCGCTGATCCGGCATGTTGGGAATAAAACCCTCGGCCAATGGCATCTCGGCGGACAGCAACCGACCCTGCACCCAGGTAATACCCGCCGCCCGCACCGAGGCCAGTTGCTCAGCCGTCTCGACCCGCTGAGCGATCACGGTCACCGACAGCGCCCGCGCCAGGCCCAGCAAGCCATCAATAAAGGCCCGGTCGCGGGATGCCCGCTCTAGGGTTACCAGCCAGTCGGCAGATACCTTGACGAAATCGACCTCATAACGCCGGAGATGCTGGAAAACCCAGTGGCCCGAGCTGGCATTGCCAATGGCGAACTTGAACCCGTACCCATGCGCGTCTTCAACGAATCGATCAAAGACCCCCAGGTCGGCCAATGATTCGCGTTCGTTCAGCTCGAACACCAGCTGGCCGCGCGCAAGGCCGCAGGCATCGACCCATTCGACGATATCGGGTAGAAAGCTGCTCGAACGCACGGTACGGGCGGAAATATTCACAAAAATCAGGCCCTCGCACTGCTCGGCAATCTCCGGGCGCAACACCCGTGACAGTAGCGCCCGGTCGAACGCCTCATTCTTTCCATTGTGTTCGATCACGCCGATAAACTCCTGAGCTTCCCGCCAGCGCTGGCCGACGAAAATTCGGGCGAATACCTCTATGCCCACCTGTTGCATCAGAAGCTCGTCCGACCGCTCCACCAAGGCATCCTGCACCGAGAAGATTGGCTGGAAAATCGGCTGAAGCATCTGATCCGTCACGTTCTGAAAGAGGTCGTCCGCTTCCACGACCGGAGCGATCAGATCCTGACCCGGAGCCAGTGGGCCAGGTATCGCCAGCTGATTCTTTCCGGCCAGCTTGGCCCGGTACATCTGGCTGTCGGCCACCGCAAACAGCCCCCGCGCCGTATCGGCATGCGTCAGACCAATCGCCAGGCCGACCGATAGCGAGGCACCGACCTCGCCCCCGTCCGGCGTCCTGACGGACAAGGACCTAATTTGCTCCAACAACCGGTTCGCGACCATTTCAGAAACCTGCGCGCCGGCCTCAGGCAGAATGGCCACGAACTCATCACCGCCGTACCGAGCGAGAATATCCCCGGCACGCAAACCGTCCTGCAGGGCCTCGGCCACCTGACACAGGAAGAGATCACCAAAGGAATGACCATACTTGTCGTTGATATTCTTGAAGTTATCCATGTCGATCACCAGCACACCAAACTCATAATCATGGCGGCGCGCGCGGCCCACTTCATACTCCAGCAGAGACCAGAACATGCGTTGGTTGTAGAGCTGGGTCAATGGGTCTCGGGTGGCATAAAATTCGAGATCTTCGGTATGTTTCTCGATTGCACGAACGGAGCCCACCACATTGAGCATTGTCGAAAGAATCGATTCAATCAGCAGCCGAGTGACGGGCGATTGATCCTGATCGCTCGGCACAATGAGGCCGACCACGCCCCGCATCACGGGGGTGTCCATGGAAATTTCCTTGGTTCGCAGATCGATCAGACGGGCATTGGTCAAAGGCAGGCGATCACCCTGCTCGATCGTGTGCTGGCGCGGAATCAGATTGGCAACGGTCGTACCCAGCACTTCGCCAACCCGAGATTGAACCCGATAACTGACGGTGGCCGCCACCGGCTCTGCGACAGCATCATGCCAGAACAGCTCGATGCCCGGCGGCCGGTCGCCGACCGAAAATGCGGTGAATACGCCGTGAACCGGTAGCACAGTGTTGATCTCGCTCAACAGGTCACGCACATACCGGCGCCAATCGCGCACCACATCCGAGGTAATCACGAATCGTTCGAGCAGGCGAATCTCGAACTCCAGCAGATTGCGATCCACCGCCAGATTACGCACCTTGTCGGTCAGGTGATCGACCTCGGTCAGCACATCATCCAGTTCGGAAAATCCGGTCTGCGCATCGCTGAACCGAACGTGGGTCAGATCTTCCACCCGCTCGACGCGGGCGATGGCCCCCTTCAGGATGCGCAAGGAGCGGGCCATGCGTCCGCCCAGCAACAGCGCGATGAGAAACGCCACCAGCAAAGGCAACGGCATAATCCACAACAAACGGCCGAGCAAATCCTCATGGGCTCGATTCGTCAGGTTCGCCACGGGCTGGCTGACCGACATCACCCCCAAGACATCGCCGGACACGGCATTGGTATGACAGCGTAAACACTGCGCTTCAGCGATCAATGGCCGATCGTAACGAATGACGCCATCGGTCATGCTGGTTTGGGTTTGACCGGTGGCAAAAGCAGCCCGAACGAGGGAATCCGGTTCGGGCTGCCGGATCACGCCGAACAGCGCAACGACCTTGCTGCCGCGATACAACTCGATACGAGCGCCGTCGGGGTCGACCTGGCCCTGGCTGCGAATCGTTTGCAGGAACTCATTCAACTGATTGCGCGTCCAGCCCTGGCGCATGATCTGATACATGGCGTTGAACGTGCCATCAGCCAGAGAGGCGGACATCTCAACCGCAGACTGACGCACCGTGCGATCAAATACGGCCGAAGTCGCCCAATACATCGCCACGGCTACCAGTACAGAGACCGCCAGCGCCGCAGCTATAATCAGCAGCCGAATCGAACGAAATATTCGTCGTATCAAAGCCCGAAATCCCTCACAAACCACTGATACAACCGACCTGATGGATACCCGGTCATCTCACGGTCACCAGGCAGTATTCATGAATCAATTCTTTTCGACACGCCCGTTGTGCAGCCGGCCCTCATCAGTCACTGCTGATTTACCGAAGCATAACGCACAACGCCTTGGGTCAGAACGATAATTGACACCGGGTCAAACACATCACTCTTCTCGATTATTCCGGGTCCGAGTCCTCATCCTGTGACATGACCAGTGTATCCGGCGCCGGATCGTCCAGGGACAGCCACTCGGACAGAAGTGCGCGCGCCTGCGGCACGCCCAGCCCACGCAACCCGGAAAAGGGCAACCAGCTAACCTCTGCCAGGGACGCATCGCGCCGCAGGGCCATGACGGTACTACTGATTTCGTTATTGCTGAGCTTGTCTGCCTTGTTGAGCAAACACAGCACGGGTAGATCTCGGCCCAGCGCATAGTCGATCATTTGCCGGTCGGAATCCTTCAAGGGATGCCGTATATCCATGATGACCACTACGCCAGCGAGCGAGCGGCGTTCGGCAAAATACTTCGCCAGCGCCGCGCCCCAGCGTGCACGCACGGCCGCAGGCACTTTGGCGTACCCATAACCGGGCAGATCGATCAGACGGCGAGATTCGTCGGCAAGTCCGAACACATTGAGCAATTGCGTCCGCCCCGGGGTGCGAGAGGTTCGAGCCAGCCCTTTTTGGCCGACCAATGCATTGAGCACGGTAGACTTGCCCGCATTCGACCGGCCAGCGAAGGCCACCTCAAGACCAACATCCTCAACCAGATCCGTGGGTGACGGGGCACTCTTGATAAAATAAGCTGTCCTAAAATCGATCATTCACTAGCCCCCCGCATCCACTGTCATTCAAAACTCGATCGCCTTCGCGGCTCTTTTTATGGGGTATTGATCGATCCGAATCCCATGCGCATACTTTCGCTGCTAAAATGCCGCCCCATTACCGCAGATCGCCAAACCCCGTTTAATGTGGGCGGCATTGTTTCACAAATAGGCCCGATCCGTGCAGGACTGTCGAGGGATCACCCTCTTCACGGCACGACACCTATGTATTTTGTTTCGTCCACCACGCAAGGTTGCCGTTACCTGAACCGGTTATTTAAGGGTGCTCCATGAAAAACACACATATGCAACATTCCCTCTTTTTGATGCGCCGGGTGGTGTTAGGCATGGGCCTGACCCTTCTGGCCACTGCAGCAGCAAGCGCAAATGGCAATATCGAAGCGGGTAAGACCGCCAGTCAGACCTGTGCCGCCTGCCACGGAATGGATGGCAACAGTGCCATGGCAATGTTCCCCTCCATCGCAGGCCAGCCGGCCAGCTATCTCGCAGAACAACTGCACGCGTTTCGGGACGGCAAACGCGTCAATGCCATCATGGAACCTCAAGCCAAGAACCTGACGGACCAACAGATCGAAGACGTAGCCGCCTATTTCGCCGCTCAGACCCGCACCGTCAAGACCGCTGCCACGGAAGATTCAATCCCCGGCGCCCATATGTGGAAGTTCGGCGGGCATGGCAACAGTATCGCTGCCTGTGCGGCTTGCCACGGCACCCATGGGCAAGGCAACCAGCCCGCCGGTTTTCCGGCCCTGCGCGGCTTGACACCTCAATACATCATCGAATCACTGATGGCCTTCCACGACGACAAGCGCAAGACGGCTCATGCAGATATCATGGTGCGCATCGCCAGCAAGTTGACCAATGATGATATGAAGGACATTGCCCAACATATCGCCACATTCCACTAACTCAGGCACTCATCGCGTCGATCCGCCCTGCAACCAATCCCTGCAACGGCGATCGCGCCGATCCATCGAGACCGAACTGGGGAACTTGACGTCCATCTCCGGCTCCAAAGGCCTCTCCAACCCACTTCATTCCGATAACGACCATAGGCAGTGCGCATGTCCGACCCCATGATTACCCCCGGTCAACAACCCAAGACCGACGACGTCAACCGGGCTGAACGTCCCGCACCGGGCCACGCCCGGCAACCCAGTGCCACTAAGCGAGCACTGGGCTGGCTGACCTCGATGAACCTGGCGATCACCCTGCTGGTTTTCCTGGCCATTGCCTCGGTGATCGGGACGGTACTCAAACAAAATGAGTCGTTTACCAACTACCTGGACCAGTTTGGCCCATTCTGGTTTGCCGTATTCAGGAACCTATCGCTTTTCGATGTGTATTCAGCGACCTGGTTTGTGGTTATTTTGTTGTTTCTGGTCGCCTCGACATCCCTGTGTGTCACGCGCAATGCCCCCTCATTCCTACGGGATATCCGGAACTTCCGACTCAATGCCCAGGAAAAATCCCTGCGGGGTTTTGAGCATCAGTCGGAAATGCACAGCGACAGAGAGCCGGAACAGTTGATCGAACCCACGCAAAGCTTGCTGCGCCAACAGGGCTTTAAAAGCCGGGTCAAGCAACAGCCTGGGGAGATCCTGATTTCAGGCCGCAAAGGTGGCATGAACCGCATCGGCTACATCCTGACGCACCTCGGCATCATCGTGATTCTGCTGGGCGGCTTGCTGGACAGCAAAATGCAGCTGAAGCTCATGAATACGCTTGGCATGGTCAAAGTTGAAACGGCAAACATCCCCGTCAACGAAGTCCCGGTTGGCAGCAAAATCCCCGTCGGTGGACTGCAGGCCTTCCGCGGGAACGTCAACATTCCGGAAGGGAAGTGGGGCGACGTGGCCTTCATCGGCTTGAAAGACGGCTATGTCGTTCAGGAATTACCCTTCAAGGTTTTCGTCAACAAGTTCCAGATCACGCATTACGACACCGGGATGCCGAAATCCTATATGTCTAACGTCACGCTCACCGACAAGAAAACCGGCGCCGAGCTGACCAAAACGATTGAAGTCAACCATCCGATTCACTACATGGGTTACAACATCTTCCAGTCCAGCTTCGGCGATGGCGGCACCAAGCTCAAGATGGAGGCCTGGCAACTAGCCGGCAAGGCGGGCGTCGCCCAACCTATCGACTCGGCGGTCTTCCAGAAAAAACCATTTGATTTCGATGGTAAAAAATACACGCTGGAATTCACCGATTTCCGGATGTACAACATCAACCCTGTCGTCGGACCCGATGGGCTTGTGCATCAAAAGAACTACGGCCCTTCGATCACATTCAAGCTCCGAGACGCTGCCGGCGAGGCCATTGAATATCAAAATTACTTTTTCCCGATCGACTTCAAGGGCCAGCAGTACTTTCTCAGTGGCGTCAAACGCGCGATTGGCGGACAACAGCAGTTTCTGTACATCCCAGCGGATAGCAACGGATCGATCAAGACCTTCATGGCCTACCTGAGCACCCTGTCCAGCCCCGAGCAAATGCAGCAAATCGCCGCGCAGTTGATTGGTGAAGTCAGCAATGCCGCTGGCAAAGACGACGCGACCAATAGCAAACTGACCCAATCTGCCAGCGCCTCCATCGCCCAACTTGTTCACCTGTTCGTGACACAGGGCTTTGGCGCCATGAAGAACCAGATTGATGAGTCCCTGGCCAAACGAAACCTGAAGCCGGATACGTTGAAGCAGGCGGAACAGGCCTCCGTCAGTGTTGTGCGTTCAGTGCTCGAACGCGCGTTCATCGAGACCCTGCAACAACAGGGCGATAAAAAGGAATTTACCGATAAGGATGCCAAGTTTTTCGATGACTCGATGGATGCCATCTCCGCCCTACCGGCCTACGGTGCCCCCATCATGGTCCAACCGATCAGCTTCAAGCAGATTCAATCCACCGGCCTGGAAATCACGCGTGCGCCCGGCACCCTCTTCGTTTATATAGGGTCGATCATGTTGGTCGCCGGGATATTCATGCTGTTCTACATTCACTTCCGTCGGCAGTGGATTCTGATTAAGCCGGAGGGTTCTGGAGCGCGCCTGCTGGTTGCGGGCTCGGACATTCGCAAAAACCTTGATTTTGACAAGGATTTCTCCGACTTTTGTACTGAACTTATGACCGTGACCGAGTCAAAACCAAAGAACGACGACAAGCCCACCCTAACCTGAGTTGAACAGGTGATGGCCGCATAGCGCGGGTTGTACCGACCAAGATGCCTTGGCTCCAACCCGTACCCCCTGATCGGCACTGCCGACCGAACTGTTTCCGATTCTAGGAGTAACAAATTATGTCTGTGCCTAAAGAACACATGATTCCGATGCTCGATGCATCACTGAAGCCCAGGCTTCAACCCCATCGTCGAATCGGGGTACTAGACGTTCTCTACACCCTAATTGCGCTGGGGGCAGCAACATATGCCTTCTTCCACTACCGTACTTACCTGTGGGGCCCACAAATTGGCATGCTCTTCGGTGCGGCCATTGGCGTTGCTTACCTGGGTTGGATTTGGCCCGCCACGCGCTGGTTATTCGGTGTTGTCGCGGTCTTCACGATGTTCACCCTTTATCAGTACGGATTGTATACGCCGGGCGGCCTCGCGGTCGGGCGGATCAAACTCCATGACATTCAGGAAGGGCATTTCTTTCTGAGATTCCTGTTCGCCAGTCCTGCCGCCACGATGTGGATGGTGCTGCTGTTTGCGATGGCCATGCCGACTTATTACATCGGCACGTGGATGCGATCGGAATTCACCCAAAAAGTAGCGAGCGCATTGGTTTGGAGCGGGATTGCGATGGCCCTCATCGGCTTCTTTGCCCGGTGGCGCGAATCCTATCTGATCAACTTCGACTATGGCCACATCCCGGTCAGCAATCTGTACGAAGTGTTCGTCGTATTCAGCGTATTCACCTCCCTCCTTTATCTGTACTACGAGCGTCGCTATAAAACCCGAGCCCTGGGCGGTTTCGTCATGACCGTGGTCACCGCCGCGCTTGGATTCCTGATGTGGTACCAAATCTCTCAAGACGCGAACTCCATCGAACCCTTGGTTCCCGCGCTGAAAAGCTGGTGGATGAAAATTCACGTACCGGCCAACTTCATTGGCTATGGCAGCTTTGCCATATCTGCGATGGTCGGCGTGGCATATCTCTTCAAGGAAAAGATGGGTGGCGATGGGCCGAATGACCGTCTGCCATCCCTGACCGTGATGGATGACATCATGTACAAGTCGATTGCCTTGGGCTTCGCCTTCTTCACCATCGCCACGATTCTCGGTGCGATGTGGGCCGCCGAAGCTTGGGGTGGTTACTGGAGCTGGGATCCCAAGGAAACTTGGGCGCTCATTGTTTGGTTGAACTATGCTGCCTGGTTGCACCTTCGTCTGAGCAAGGGCTGGCGCGGTCCGGTGATGGCCTGGTGGGCTGTTGGCGGCTTGCTCGTGACCACATTCGCCTTCCTCGGCGTCAACATGTTCCTCTCCGGCCTGCACTCCTACGGCAAGCTGTAACCAAAGAGGCGAGACGCTGCGGCGTCTCGGACATCCGATAAAAACCCCGCGCTACTGCGGGGTTTTTTCTGTCGGAGACCGAACGCCCGTTCAAATGCGCTGTCAATAACGTACAATTCCCCTTCATCGAAATGGGGCCCGACCCGAATGTGTTTACAGGAGTTTTTATGTCGACTCGCAATATTCCCCGTTCCATGATCCGCAATCGTCTTGCCCAGTTCGGACTGCTGATCTGCACACTCATGAGTTTTTCGGTTGGTCATGCTGCCACTGGTGCGGCCCCGACGGCGTCAGACACGGCCCCGGCCGTCCAGCTCGAGGAAAACAAGAACTACCGTGTGGTTATCACGGATGTCGCCCCACCAACAGATGGAAAAATTCTGGTTCAGGAACTCTTCTGGTATGGCTGCCCCCACTGCTTCCATCTAGAGCCGAAGGTTGAAGCATGGCGCAAGACATTGCCCAGTGATGTTGAATTCGAACCTTATGCCCTGCCACTGTCACCGGGTTGGTTGCCCCTGACCAAGGCCTTTTTTGCCGCAAAGTTCATGGGTGTTCTGCCACAGACGCATCGGGCGGTTTTCGACGACATCCATATCAAGCACATTCATCCCGTCACCAAGGAACAGATTGCCGACATGTACGCCGACCTTGGCGTCAATCGGGACAAGTTCCTGCAGATGTATGATTCGTTTGGTGTCGACAATGCCGTACGCCAAGCTCAGATGGTCGGTCAGGATGCTGGCGTGACCGGCGTTCCAGCCCTGCTGGTCAATGGCAAGTATCTTGTCACCGGCGACATGGTAGGCAGCAACGAGGCCATGCTCCCCGTCGTTAGTGCGCTCATTGCCAAGATTACGGCAGAAAAACGAAAACAAGCCTCCTAGTGTCGATCCGCGGGCCCGCTCGGTCGCGATCAGGTATATCGGAACCTATTCAACATGGTCAGCCCGCAACGCACACATCCACACCTGTTCAATCCCGTACCGGCCATCGAACCGGGTGGGACCGACTCTCTGAGGTTGCTGTCCTACAACATTCAGACGGGCATCGGCACAAGCCAATATCGCGACTATGTACTCCATGGCTGGAAACACGTCCTGCCGAGCGCCGACCGCATGCGCAACCTGGATCACATTGCCGGCTTGCTGCGCCAGTACGATATCGTCGGGTTACAGGAAACGGACGAGGGCTCGTTACGCAGTCACTTCCTGAATCAGACCGAGTATCTTTCCCTACATTCGGGATTGCCGCACTGGTCCAGCCGCATCAACCGTGACCTGGGGCACTGGGGTCAGCATGCGATCGGCCTGCTGGCAAAAACCCACCCCGTACACATCGAGAAGCATCCCCTGCCGGGACGGATTCCGGGACGCGGGGTCCTGCTGGCAGACTTCGGCTGGCAAGGACAGTCCCTGCGCGTCCTCGTCAGTCATCTCTCCTTGAGCAAACGGGCGCGCAGCCTGCAACTCGACCGCTTGATCGAGCTATGCCAGGAACACCCCGGTCCGAATATCGTCATGGCCGATTTCAACTGCACCCCAAACAATGTCGACTTGCAAAAATTGTGCAATCAGGCGAATCTAAGACTCCCTGCGGATTCACCTGAAACCTATCCGAACTGGCGACCCAACCGGGCGATTGACCACATCCTCGTCAGCGCCGAAATCGTCATCGAATCTGTAGAGGCGCTGCGCTTCGGGGCGTCCGACCACGCCCCTCTGTCCATGCAGATTACCTTGCAACAACAATTAAAATCCCGAGAAAACGCGTCATGATCCCAAGGAGTGGCGAATGAGCGAAGCCCCTAAAGAAACGCAGAAGATCGACTATCGCGAGCGGTATGAACAGCTGCTTACGGAAGTCAGTACGCTCGAAAACAACGAACAGCTGCATCAAACGCTGCTCAAAACGCTCATCAGCCGAGTCCTGTTCGCGGTCGACAAGGCCTATCCAGAACTTTCCGAGGATAGCCGGAAACTGCGCGACACGCTCCGTCAGTCTGAAGATGGCCCCTTGGCATTGGAACGCCTGCAACCGAGCATCGAGCGGCTGGCTGAGCAAATCCGCGCCATTGAGGCTGGTAGTCTCACGCCGCCCCGCAGCGAGACGTTGACGCCTGAAGAAAATGCGGCCCAAATCGATGTACGCGACTTTCTTCCGCTGCTGCTCGAGCGCATTGCCTTTACCGATCAGCTAGAGGGACGCCGGGCCAAACTGCTCAAAATTCTGCAGGACCCCAAGGATCACACCCTCAATTCAATTCTGATCGACCGGGCGGCCACACTCATCAATGACATGCGGCGCTCGCTCGAAAACGAGAAGTCCGAGCTCGCCCAGTTTCTACAACAGCTGACCGAGTCGCTGTCGGAGATCGATCAGCACACGTTTGCCAATCTCAGCGACATCCAGATACAGCGAGATGCTCAACAGGCCCTTGATCATGCCGTGACGGAACAGGTTTCTCACATTGGACAGACGGTGGCGGCCGCCACCGATCTCGATGAACTGAAGAAAGAAGTCCGCGAGCGCATCACGCGCATCGGCGAATACATCCAGTCTTTCCGACAGACAGAGGAAAAACGGCTGGACGAACTCGAAGAAGAAAATGAGCTGATGCGCGAACGTATCGGCAAACTGGAACATTCTCGGACGCAACTGCATGAACAATTGCTGGCCAGCGAGCAAAAAATGCTGCGTGATCCGCTCACCGGCCTTCCGAACCGGCTGGCACTGGACGAGCGTCTTGGTCTTGAAATGGCCCGAATGAAGCGCGAGAGCTCACCGCTCAGTATTGCCATCTGGGATATCGACCATTTCAAGAGCGTCAATGACACCTTCGGACACCAGGCAGGGGATAAGGCGCTGCACGTGGTCGGCAGAACCCTGCACAAGCTGGTGCGCGACGTGGATATGGTTGCCCGCTTCGGTGGCGAGGAATTTGTGATGATCCTGCCCAAGGCAACCTTGCAGCAGGCCTTCGTCATCCTGGAGCGCATTCGGGAAACGCTTGCCAATACGGCATTCCGTTTCAAGGAAACACCGCTCAAGATCACCCTATCCTGTGGTGTCGCCGAACTTCACCCCCACGAGACCAGTGAAATGGCGCTGGTGCGAGCTGATGATGCCTTGTATCGCGCCAAATCCCATGGCCGGAACCGAACCGAAATGGCGCATAGCAAGTAAGCCATTTATCGGGGGCGGCAGAAATTCAGCGCCGTTCGCCCGAGGACTCGCCTAGCGCTTCCATTTCCAACCGTTGAGCAGCCTGCTTGTAGAAAACCAGGGCTTGCACGCTGTCTCTCTGCTGCTCATGGATCTGCGCGGCCAACCGCAGGGTAGCCACATCCGGCTGATGCATCAGGGCCGTCGCCAACTCGCTCTGCGCAGTTGTCAGGTCATCATTGAGCCAAGCCAAGCGTGCGCGGCCATAGGCCAGATCGGCGTCGCTCAGTGCACAATCGGCCTGACTCGTCCACGTTGCGAACAGATTCCGGCTTCGGACCGGGTCTGCCGGTGGCAGATCCACCCATTGCCGCAACAGTTCCGGCGTGCAGGCCTGCTTGAGGGATTTTTCCAACACACGCTCGGCATCCGCCGCTTTGTTCAGCTGAACCCAGGCGCGGGCAAGACGGCCAATCAATCGCGGGTCGGTCTTCATTGGCTTGGGCACCTCGGCCCAAAGCTGGGTCAACTGTTCGGCATCACTCGTACGAGTCGCGACCGTCATGAGACCATTGAATACCGCATACTCAATCCGCGACAAATCCTGTTCAGTGAACCCGGGCCATTTCAGCCGCCGCAAGGCGGGCAACAGGGTGCGGAGCTTGGCCCAATCCTCGGCGGCATACAGCGTTTCCGCAAAGGCACATAGAATCGCCTCATCCTTGGGATGAGTCAGCGACAGGCTATGCAACAGCTCAAGTGCCGGAGGGAAACGCCGTTCTAATCGGAGCCGATTGGCCAGATGCAGTGCCAGAAAATCGGCAAAACGAGGGTACTGTTCTCTCACCTCGTTCAGGAGATCCAGGGCGGCAGCGGTCTCCCCTCGGCCCAGCAGGGCATCCAGCGCGACGACGGAATGCAATGGCGGGAGGCTCCCGTGCGCCCGATTGGTCATCGCCAGTTTTTCCGCCGCGGCAAAACGACCGCGTTCCAACTCGGCCCAGGCGCGCAGCAAGGCCTCGTCGGCCGCCATCTGCTTTTGACGGGCGCTGCGCCGGCGCAAATAACGCGGCAAGCCAAACAGTGCGGAGAGAAAACGCCCCAAAATCCACAACAGCACGAAGACCGCAAGCACCAGTACCAGCAATCCCAGGGCGGATGTCTGCAATTGCCAGCCCAACAAGGCGATATCCGCTGTTCCGGGGTCCCGGACGAAATAGAATCCGGCGCCCCCGACCAACAGTATCAATAAACCAAGTACAACAAAGCGTTTCATGGGTGTGTCTCCGTCACGGCGGGCGCAGGCGGTGCCACCGTGGTCTCGGCCATCAGGCCGGAGGCACGCCAGGCCTTGAAGACCGGCGCAAGATCGGGAAGGGTTTGTGCGGCATAGAAGGCTCGGGTTTCCTCGAGTGCCTTCAAGGTGCGCGAAACGACGGGTGCCTGATCATCATAATGCGGCTTGATCCAGTCCTCTGCCTGACGGATGGACGCCTCCAGCGAAGGTGTATCGCGCGCCAACAGCGCCTCTCTAACCGCCGTCAACCAGATCAGGGTTTCACGATCGGTACTCGCCCGAGCACTGGCTTTGAGGGGTTCGTCACTATGCGTCACGGTGAACTGGCGGCCCAACCAGTCGGAAACCGGCTGCCAGACGGCGCGCGGCCAGCGGACATACCACGGAGCCGCATTCGGCGCATCAGAACCGACTGGCACGACAGGGGCGGGTGCCGACTGCGCGGTATCCGCCGCGCCCGCCAGCGGCCAGTTCGGCACGTCGCTGGCCGACCGGCGCAAGGTGAGCGCCATGCCGACCCGATCAAAGGCGTCCACTGTCTGCAAGCGGGCCAGCACCTGGCTAATGGCCGAACGAACCGGCAGAACCTCGGGACGAGACAAGCGCGCAAGGCGCTGATCGGCCAAAGTCAGTGCCACTTCTGCCCCAGCGGGGTCGTGGGCAACGCTCAAGCGCTCTTCGGCACGAGTCAGCAGGAAGCCGATTTCCGCCACCTGCCAGGCCAGCTCGCCGCGCCCCAGCCGATCCTCGATCTGAGCATAATGATGATCCAGGTTGTCGATTCGCTGGGTCAGTTTCTGCTGGGTGGACTGACTGTCCGTCTGTAGTTGTTCGCGCTGTTGCGTCGCATGCTGCTGGGCGGTACTTGTGGACGCGGAAAGCTGATCCAGCTGCGTCCGCGCGGTCTGCAAGGCCTGACTGAGCTCATTCTGGTCGGCCTTCTGTGTCATCAGTACGTGGTTGATCCGTGCCGTATTGGCCTGAAAGAGCCCCCAGCCATACCAGGCCAGACTCGCCAGCGAACCGGCAAATACAACAAACAGCAACAACAGCCAGTAACCGTACGCACGCTGCACGGGAATCGGTGGCTCGACTGCATCATCCACCGCCGCCGTATCAGAAACAGGAGCGCTCTGTTCCGAGATCACACCCGATGTCGTCGGGGGTACGGTGTTTTCATCGCGAATCGGTTTGGATTCGGCCTTGGCGTCCTCAGATGAGTGAGACGTTGCTTCGACACGTTTGGCGGACGAGTCTGGAGAATGAGTCGTCATGGGGGCTATCCTGCTTGAAATAGGGAACGGTCACTGCACGCCTGCGCCAATGCCCAATCATCCGGGTCGGCCGCCCGCACGATGGCACCGGTAAATCCGAGCGCGCGGGCTCTTGCTTCAGTGCGTTCATTAATCACCACAAGATCAGAGTGTAACAGCCCTTCGCGCTGTTCGGCAGACAGAGTCCGCTCCGCCCAGGCATGCAGACAGTTCAGCGACTCGGGGGCGGTAATCACCCAGAGCGTCGGCAATTCACCGCGATCCCCATTGGCAGGAGCCGGCGCGCAGCATCGACGATAAACGGGGAGATACCGTACCGTAGCGCCGCTGGCGCGCAAACCATCGGCCAAGGTTTCACGCCCCGTTTCTCCCCGAACGATCCAGAGCCGCTGCCCTGTCAGGCAGGACAAGGGCAGCGTCGCCAGCAAGCCTTCGGAATCCTGCGTCGCAGTCGGCACGATGATGTCCGGTCCACCCGCGGCCTGGTGGGTCCGCAACACAGCGGCGGTCGCCTGTCCCACGGCCGCCCAGTGCCGGGCAGGCAGTGTTTCGAGCGGCGTCAGGGCATGCGCATATTGGACAGCGCGGGGGCTCACGAACACCAGCCAGTCCGTTGCGGTGATTTCGCCCATCTGCGCACGGAGTTCCTCAGGGTCGGGCGTCGCCTCGATTGCCAGCAAGGGCCAGTCGATGACCCGGGACCCAGGGCACTGCGCGAGAATCCGCTCTGCCAGACTGGCATTGCCCCCGGCGGGCCGCGTGAGTCCGATCAAGGGAAAACGCTGATTGGTCACGCCGCGTATCGCTTGGATACTACAGGGGTGAACCGGTCACCGGGTCGGCATGAATACCCACCCCGGCCAGAATCCGATCCGCGCCATTGCGCAACATCCGCTCGGCCAGTTCGACACCCAGAGCCACACCATCTCGAGCATCCCCCGTGATCTCGTCTCGTACCATCTGCGTCCCGTCGGGCTTGCCGACCATCCCGCGCAGCCACAATTTGCCACCTGCCTGCAGCACCGCATGGCCACCAATCGGCACCTGACAGCCCCCGTTCAAACGGGTGTTGAAGGCCCGCTCGGCCAGCACACGGATGGTCGTATCCGGGTCGATCAGGCCCGCAATCAGCGCATGAACCCCGGCATCCTTCGTGCGTGCCTCGATGCCCAGCGCCCCTTGCCCCACCGAGGGCAGGGATTCCTCGGGGCTCATCTCGTAGCGGATGCGCTCATCAAACCCCATCCGTTTCAAACCGGCAGCCGCCAGAATGATGGCGTCGTACTGTCCCGCATCCAGTTTGGCCATGCGCGTCTGAATGTTTCCCCGGAGCATCTTGATCGTCAGATGCGGGAACTGTGCCCGAATCTGGGTTTCGCGCCGCAGGCTGGAGGTCCCCACCACCGCCCCGGCGGGCAGATCGGCCAAACGCGCGTGGGTGTTCGACACGAAAGCATCGCGCGGATCATGGCCTTCAAGAATCGCGACAAGACCGAGTCCCTCCGGAAAGCGCATTGGCACATCTTTCATCGAGTGCACGGCAATATCCGCCCGGCCGTCCAGCAGGGCCGCCTCCAGCTCCTTTACGAACAATCCTTTACCGCCGATCTTGGCGAGCGGGCTATCGAGGAGCTGGTCGCCCATTGTCGTCATGCTCACCAGCTCTACCCGAAGGCCGGGTTGGAGGCGCTTCAATTCACTGGCGACAAACTCGCTCTGCCACAACGCCAGCGGGCTTTCGCGCGTTGCGATACGAATCAGATCCACGGGAGCGGCAGGTTGCGGCATGAACTTATCTCCAGAAAAACGAAGGGCTATGTTACCCAAGTTCCGGCTGATTGGGGGTGTCCGGTCGGCCAGTCCGGGCTTCTGCTGACGATCGGGGCAATGGATGAGCGGACATCACGCGTTTGCCTGGTCGAATGCGGGCTGAACCGCCCACCGGCGCAACCAGGCAATCAAGTGACCACAACATGCTGCTTTTTGGGCTAAAATAGCAAGGACTCACCCAACATCTACCGTGCTCAGCAGGTACCCGCCCCATGCTTTTTTCACCCCATCCCCTGATCCGCCTGATGGCCCTGTGCTGCCTTCTTACCGGATTTTCTTCCCCCTTGGCCACAGCGCAGGATGCACCTGACACCGTCTCGGTCCCCTTCATGGAGAACCTCAGCAATCTCCCGAAAGATCTGGCCGCAATGCAGGCGGCGAAAATCCCCATGCTGTTGTTCGTGCATGCCAGTTACTGCCCCTATTGCCAGGTGGTGGACAGCAACTTCATCGCGCCGATGGTCAGCGACCCGGCCTACCGGGGCAAGCTGATTGTCCGCCGCATCGAGATCGACGCACCATTGTCGATCATCGACCGGCAGGGCAATAAAGAAACGAATAAGCACTTCGCTCAACGACTGGGTGTCCGACTGGTTCCGGTCGTCGCTTTTTTCGGGCCGGATGGCCAGCAAATCGGCGATGCCATCACGGGCGTGACCGTGCCTGACTTTTATCCCTATTACCTGCAACAGGGGATCGATCTGGCCGAAAGCTGCGTGAAGAACCCCGACCCAAAGCTATGCACCCCCACCATCAAGAAAGCCGATCGCCGCACGCTCTAATCGCGTCTTATTACCGATGACACACCATCGGCTTTTGCGGGCGATTTTGATCAATAACCCTGTAATTACCATGCCTTATCGATAGGGCATGAATTACCGATAGGTTTGCTTCCAGCCCCGCCACACGCTATAAAGAATCTCTTCGCGCACACACATTCCGAACCACCCCTCGATTGGAGAAACAGATGAAAACCCGTACACGCACCAAAATGATACTCGCGTCCACCGCCATTGCGGCCGCCATGACCGCCGGATCTGCCGTTGCAGCCACGCAAGGCAATACCTTCAGCAGCCAGAAAACTCAGGGCAGCACCGTCCAATTGGCCGATATGGCCTGCGGCGGCAACGGCTCCTGCGGCGGCAACATGAAGAAAAGCGACAAGACCACCACCAAATCCGAAAATAAGAGCTAATCGGCGGCCTCCGGGTGCTCAGGTTCCCAGCCTGGCGCCGGGTGGTCATCCTGGCTGGACGTGCTTTTGAATCACCTGTCGTTCCCTCAAGAAACACCTGACCCTGCCCAAGTAGGATCAGTCGATGTCGGGATTGGACTGCGTCGAGGCAGTCTGATGCACGAGATCGAGCACACACACCCCGCTCTGGACTTCCTCGAAGTCGCGCCGGAAAACTGGCTCCGCCTGGGCGGCCCGATCAAGCGCCGCTTCGAAGCACTGCTTGAACGCTACCCCCTCTACACCCACGGCCTGTCGCTCTCGATCGGCGGACCGGCCCCGCTGGATGAGACATTCATCCGTGCCATCAAGCAGTTCCTCGACGACTACCAACCCGTGCTGTATAGCGAGCATCTCTCGTTCAGCAGCGACAATGCCCATCTCTACGACCTGATGCCGATTCCCTTTACCGAAGCGGCCATCAATCACGTGGTTGCGCGTATCCAGCGGGTGCAGGATCTGCTGGGACAGCGGCTGGTGCTGGAAAACGTGTCGTACTACACCGCGCCCACCGCCGAACTCGACGAGCTCACCTTTATCACCACCATCCTGGAGCGGGCCGATTGCGACCTGCTGCTCGACGTCAACAATGTGTACGTCAACAGCGTCAATCATGGCTATGATCCGGTGGCCTTTATCGACCGGATTCCGCCTGAACGCGTGCGCTATCTTCATGTTGCGGGCCACCTGCAGCTTGAACGGAATCTGATTATCGACACCCACGGCGCGGCCGTCAGCGATCCGGTGTGGTCACTTCTGGCCCATACCTATCGCCGCTTCGGCGCTGTGCCGACGCTGCTGGAACGAGACTTCGAGATTCCGCCCCTGGTCGAACTGATGAGCGAAGTCGCCACCATCCGGAGCCTTGCGGACTCGGCCATCCCCCTCAATGCCCACACTGCAGGGGCGGCATGAGTACGGATTTTCAAACCCTGCAACATCAGTTTGCCGCCTATATCCGTGATCCGGCACAGGCCCCGTTACCCGAGGGCTGCGATCCGGGTCGCATGCGGCAGTATCACCAATTATTTTTCAACAACTTCGACGGCGTGCTGGAAAATACCTTCGCGCGCTTCAAAGCCAGCTTGGCCCCCAATCAATGGGCGACCCTGACCCAAACGTTTTTCCGCGACACGCCACAGCATTCGCCGTTTCTGGCCGATGTGCCCGCCCGATTTACCGACTTTCTGGCCGAACAGGAAGCTCTTGCCCTGACGCCCGGACAGGAAGAACTGGCCGCCTTCGAGCTGACCTGCTTCGAACTGCGCAAGGCCGAAGATCCCGACCATCCGCTATCGCTTGCAACCGACGGAGACCTGTTGGCGGGACACCCCGTGGTCAACCCCGAGTGTTTGCTGTTCGAGAGTGATTTCCCGGTACATGACCTGGACTGGTCGCCGGTTAGCGACCCCGGTCAACTGACATTTCTCTGCCTAATACGCGATTCGGACGGGCACATCCAGATTCAGGTACTGTCTGCTGCCAGCGCGCTGCTGCTGGCCCTGATCGACGAAAATCCCGATGCATCCGGAGCTGAGATCATCGCTCAGCTCTGCCAACAACTCGACCTGCCCGTCGAAGAGACCCGATACACCGCCCAGGCTCAGCTTGAAACCTGGCGTGCGGATCGGATCATTCTGGGCTCGTCGCCGCCAACCTCAAGAATAAATAACACGGAATAAACACTCAGCCCAAACCACCACAAGGAGAATGTGATGGCGATTACCGACTGGCCGGCCGATGAACGGCCGCGTGAGCGATTATTGAAACAGGGGGTCGACGCCCTGTCGGACGCCGAACTGCTGGCGATTTTTCTGCGCACGGGCGTTGCTGGCCGCTCGGCGGTAGACCTTGCCCGCGACCTGCTCACGCATTTCGGCGGGGTTCGCGGCTTGCTCGGCGCCCCGCGAACGGCCTTCACCGCTGCCAAGGGCCTGGGCGATGCCAAATTTGCCCAGCTCCAGGCGGTGCTGGCCCTGGCCCGCCGCCACTTTGCGGAGGAACTGGCCGCCGGTTCGATCATCGACTCCCCCGAGGCCACCCGCCGATTCCTGCAGGCAGAACTGCGCGATAGTCCGCAGGAGATCTTTGCCGTGCTGTTCCTGGATAACCAACACCGGGTACTGGCCTTCGAGCGCCTGTTTTACGGCACGATCAACCAGGCCGCCGTCCATCCCCGCGAGGTGATCAAGGCGGTATTGCGCCACAATGCCGCGGCCGTCATCCTCGCGCACAACCACCCCTCCGGCATTGCCGAACCGAGCCGGGCCGATCAGGAACTCACCCATCGGCTGCGCGATGCGTTGGGCCTGATCGACGTGCGTCTGCTCGATCACATCATCGTCGGTGACCAGTGCAC
>DATKTJ010000058.1:0-4857 GCA_035531235.1 Halothiobacillus sp.
CAATGCGGTGCTGATTTTTGACGAAATCCAGAGTCTCCCGGTCAACTGTGTTCACCTGTTCAACAATGCCATGAACTACCTGGCCGATTTCTGCGGCACTACCGTCGTATTGTGTACCGCCACCCAGCCAGTGCTCGATCGGGTCGATGCAAACAAAGGCGCCATCCGCATCCCTGCTGGCAACGAACTCATGCGGGATGTGAAGCAACTCTTCAATGACTTGAAGCGCGTCGAAGTCGTCAATCGCCGCAAGGCCGGCGGCTGGACACAGGACGAAATCGCGGCGCTGGCGTTCGAGCAAATCGCAGAGTCTGGAAGTTGCCTAGTCATCGTCAACACGAAAAAGGCGGCGCAGGCTATTTACCGGCTATGCAAGGAAAGCGACACTGTCAAAGTTTTTCATCTGAGCACCAACATGTGCCCGGCACATCGAAAAGCCATCCTGAACGAAGTGCGCGCCCGGCTGGATCAAGTTCCGCCCGTCCCGACGCTTTGCATCAGCACGCAACTGATTGAGGCCGGGGTCGATGTGGATTTTGGTTCAGTCATCCGCTTTACGGCGGGTCTGGATTCGATTGCCCAGGCGGCGGGGCGCTGCAATCGCAATGGCCGCCCGACACCGGGGTTGGTGCATGTGATTAACCCGCGCCCCGAGGACGAGAATCTGGCTAAATTGCCCGACATTCAGGTTGGCCGAGAAAAGGCGGAGCGCGTGCTGAATGACTTTGATGCTGACCCTGAGAAATACAGCAACAACCGCATCGGCCCGGAAGCGATGGCTTGGTACTACAAAAACTATTTCTTCGATCGGGCCAACGACATGAGTTATCCGGTCGCCGCAAAGCAAATGGGGCACGACGACACCCTGCTCAACCTGCTCTCCGATAACACCCTTGCAGTCGCTGACTACAAGCGAACGAAACGCCAAGCTCCAGCCATCTACCTGCGACAGTCGTTCATGACCGCCGCCAAGGCATTTAAAGCCATCGACGCTCCCACGCGCGGCGTAATCGTGCCGTATGGCGACGCGGGCAAAGCGCTCATTAACGCCTTGTGCGCGGCATACCTGCCCGACAAGGAATTCGAATTGCTGCGTCGGGCGCAGCAATTCAGCGTTAATGTGTTTCCGAACGTGCTGGAAAAACTATCCAAAGCCAATGTCGTGCGCGAAGTGCAGGAAAGCACGGGCGTTCTTTATCTGGTCGATCCGCGCTACTACAGCCTGGAATTTGGCCTGTCCGAAACCCCGGAGGGAAAAATGGAGGTTCTCTGTGGCTAACCGCAACAGCATCGAATTCACGGTCAGAGCACGTCATGCCCTGTTCACCGACCCGCTGACTCGGATCGGCGGCGAAAAGTGCTCGTATCACATTCCGACTTACGAAGCCTTGAAAGGCATCGTCAAGTCTATTTACTGGAAGCCTACCTTCATTTGGGTGATCGACGAAGTCAGGGTGATGAAGCCGATCCGCACGCAGACCAAGGGCACAAAACCCTTGGATTTCGGTGGCGGCAATACCTTGGCGATCTATACCTTTCTCTCCGATGTCGAATATCAGGTGCGCGCGCATTTTGAATGGAACCTGCATCGTCCTGAACTCGAAGGCGACCGGGTAGAAGGCAAGCACTATGCAATCGCCAAACGAATGCTGGAATTAGGCGGGCGGCAGGATATTTTTTTGGGAACGCGAGACTGCCAGGGCTACGTCGAACCCTGCGTATACGGTTCGGAAACCGGCCACTACGACGCAGCGGGCGAGCTGGCGTATGGTTTGATGTTCCATGGGTTCGACTACCCGGATGAAACTGGCGAAGACTGTTTACAAGCCCGGCTCTGGAAGCCTGTTATGGCGAATGGCTACATCCAGTACGCTCGGCCCGAGGATTGCACGATTCGAAAATTCGTTCGGGCGATGACGCCCAAGAAATTCGGCAAAGGCAGGCTGCGCGATGTCGCGCAGGACGCTACCGAGCTGGAGGTCTGATATGAGCTGGGTACAGAAACTTTACGAAACTTACGATCAGAGCAAAGGCCGGGAGTCGCCCGGCACCAGTACGCTGCTACCCGTTAGCCATTCCATTCAGCAAGCACATGTAGAAATTACGTTGGATGAACACGGCAATTTCATATCCGCCAGAACAATTGGCAAAGAAGAAACCACCATCCCTGCTACCGAGCAATCCGCGGGACGAACCGGCAGAACTCCTCCACCGCACCCCCTGTGTGACAAAGTTCAGTACTGCGCGGCAGATTACCCAGAGATGGGCGGCAGCAAGCCGTCTTTCTTCAAGGAATATGAAGCGCAACTGGCGGAGTGGTGCAATTCGGCCCACAGCCATGCCAAGGCTCAATCTGTGCTGACCTACATTCGCAAAAGGCGGGTTGTTGCCGACTTGGTGCGAGAAGATGTGCTTCATCTCGGTGCGGACGGGAAGTTGCTGACGCGCTGGGCAAGTGAAACTCAAGCACCCGAGTTATTCCGGGTGCTCACAGCGAAATCTGGCGAGCGTGACCAAGGCGACGCGTTTATTCGTTGGCATGTCCGGGAGCCCGGTAATCCCTGCACTGCAGTTTGGGAAGATGTGTCTTTGCAGGACGATTGGGCAGAATTTGATGCCAGCACCAAGGAAGCCGTCGGCGTTTGTATGGTGACGGGTGAGATGCAGGCGAGTCTCGCTTTGAGCCATCCCAAGCGCATCCGCCATTCCGGCGATGGTGCCAAACTCATCAGTGCCAACGACAGTTCGGGTTACACCTTCCGGGGGCGTTTCACCGATGACACCGGCCAGCAGGCGTGTGGCGTGAGTTACGAAGTCACGCAAAAAGCCCATAACGCGCTGCGCTGGCTGATTCAGCGCCAAGCCTACCGAAACGGCGATCAGGTCGTCGTGAGTTGGGCGGTCGCGGGCAAGCCGATTCCCGATCCGTTCGGTAACTCGCTGACCTTGATGCTGGCTGGCATCGCTGTCCAACAACAGTCCGCTACGCCGGAGTTATCCCTCGGCGATGATGCAGGACAAGCTTTTGCCAAACGCTTGAATCTTGCCCTGGCGGGCTATCGCGCCAATATCGGCCCGCCGGATGACATCGTCGTCATGGGACTGGATTCGGCCACACCAGGACGCATGGCCATCACGTATTACCGCGAGTTGACCGGTTCCGAGTTTCTGGGGCGGATCGAAGCCTGGCACAAGGCACACGCCTGGCCGCAAAACTTCGGCAGGGAGCTGAAATTTGTCGGCGCACCGGCGCCACGCGATATCGCTGAAGCAGCGTTTGGCCGTCGTCTTGACGACAAGCTCAAGAAATCCACAGTTGAGCGGCTCCTGCCCTGCATCATTGATGGCCAGCCCTTGCCACGCGACCTCGTCGAATCAACGGTGCGCAGAGCCAGCAATCGGGTCGGCCTCGATCATTGGGAATGGGAAAAAACCTTGGGCATCGCCTGCGCCCTCTTCAAAGGCGCTTTCAAAAACAAGGAGTACGAAATGTCGTTGGAAACCGACCGGCACAGCCGGGATTATCTCTATGGTCGCTTGCTGGCGATTGCCGAACATATCGAAAACCGTGCTCTCTACGTTGCAGGCGAAAAACGCGACACTACTGCTGCGAAGCTAATGCAGCGTTTCGCTGATCGCCCGGCAAGCACTTGGCGAATCATTGAGCCTGCGCTCAAACCTTACATCTCGCGCCTACGAACAAAACGCTCAGGTTTTATGCACGAGATGGACAAACTGCTCGATGAAATTATCCCCAGTTTCGTCGGCGATGACTTTCTTGACGACAGCAAGCTGTCTGGCGAATTTTTGCTCGGCTACCACTGTCAACGGCAGGTCCTGAATCCACCCAAGATAGACAACACCACTGTGACCGAAGACGCTCCCACCGAATAGACCACCGAGGAACCGAATATGAGCACCCTGCAAAACAAAATTGATTTCGCTATCATCTTCTGCGTCAAAAATGCCAACCCGAACGGCGACCCGCTGAACGGCAACCGCCCGCGCACCGATTACTCAAACTTCGGCGAAATGAGCGATGTGTCGATCAAGCGAAAAATCAGGGATCGCTTGATCGAGCGCTGGGTCAACGATGGTAGGAAAGAAGACGACGGCAACATGATTTTCGTCCAATCCGATGACCGCAAAGTGGACGATGCTAAAAGTCTGCGCGCACGGGCAGAGGCCGGTTTGGGCAAGGAGTTGGGTTCAGAAAAAACCGCCGAGTTGGCGTGCAAAAAATGGCTGGATGTGCGGGCCTTTGGCCAACTATTCGCTCTAAAAAGCAACAAGAAAGCGGGTAAGAAGAAGGAGGATGGTAGCGACGAAGACGGCGACACAGGAGTATCCATTGGCATCCGTGGCCCTGTCACGATTCAATCTGCTTTCAGTGTCGAGCCGATAGATATTACCAGCATGCAAATTACTAAAAGTGTGAGTGGTGAAGGTGATGGTACAAAGCGCGGCTCCGACACCATGGGAATGAAGCATCGCGTTGATCAAGGAGTGTATGTTTTTTTCGGCAGTATGAACCCGCAACTAGCCGAAAGGACTGGGTTTTTGGATGCCGATGCCGATGCAATCAAGTTGGTATTGCCGAAGATTTTTGAAAATGACGAGTCATCTGCCAGGCCTGCGGGGAGTATGGAGGTGTTGAAGGTGATCTGGTGGAAGCACCATTGTAAATCTGGTCAGTATTCGTCAGCAAAAGTCCATAGATCATTGGTCGTCAATCCAGATGGAACGTATGCTTTGAATCTGTTGGAAGGACTTGTTCCAGAGGAAATTGACGGTTTTTAGGAGGGCGCCGATGTCCGAAATCCACTTTATCGTTGAAGAGGCCCCGGAAGGTGGCTT
>DATKTJ010000059.1:0-17440 GCA_035531235.1 Halothiobacillus sp.
AAAGTCGAAAAGACAATTTACAGGATAGCTGGGTATACACCGCCAGCCTCGCCGGGCAGGAAACCAAAGGCACAGTTAAAGCTATCCTAGTTCCGCTTTCTGTATGGCTACTACAAGGGTCGAAGTTCGACTCCGTGCCAAGAGCCGCCGCTCAGCCAATGCATTTTGAAGTGCCGATTATGCACAGCCCTCGATTATGTGAAGTGCAAGGTTGAAATCCGCACCAATCGCTTATTGCCGGTGACTTGGGCAAATTCCGACCTTCACATAATTACAGCCTCTTCAGGAAGTCGATCAGCGAGTCAGGAGCCGTGTAGCGATGGGTCTTGGCCTCTGGTTCGTGAAGCATGGGCCATAATAGTCTCCTGAAGTGGGACTACGACTCAAGACTACCGCAGAAATTATGTCCAGCTTACAGTTGCATCAAACCCTGCCTGGCTGCTTACTTCATACCTCTCAGCATAATCCGCTCCAAAACTTCACATAATCGCGGACTGTGCATAATCGGCCTAAGCAGACCTTGTCCTATTTATGAAAAGGGTGTCGATTTAGCCTGCCGGGATTTCCACTTCCAACTTTTTCGAACCGTCACTAACGACACATAGCCGGCCATCACTTAGGCTGATTGTCTTCCTGCAAGCAGACGTACTTGAGATTATGGCAGCGCGGACATTAAACGAGCGTCACAAATCAATGGATGCAGAGTCATATGGTTGTCGTCGTGTTAAATGACATGTCTGATCGGCCATTTTCTAGCCCTTAGTCATTTAACATTCGTACATGCTGCCAATACATTCTGGTTTTGGTTTGTTGGTTAAGACAACATCAAACCGAAGCGGAAGAAATTGACACTCCCTAACCGCTTACACTTTATTGAAAGTTATTCTTTACCATAAGTTACATAATAGTGTAATATATAAGTTATTGTGAGCAATAACGGGACCGGGCATGGCAATCAAACCAGGAATGCAGCAACGGGCGCAGTTAGCACTGCTGCTCAGGTGGGAAGGATTACTGAACAATAAGCGCCTTCGTGACCTTTTCGGCGTGGCCATTGTTCGCTCCAGCGAATTGATACGCGAGTTCCGGGAACAAAACCCGCGCTGTGTGAAATGGGACGCGGTATCTCGGAGTTTTCACGCTACCCCGGAATTCTACAGACGCGGGCAGGAAGGAGAACATCGTGGGGATGAAGCGACGGATTCCCTTTCACGCTACCTCGCCTTGGTTGGATTACCTCACGCAATGAGTGATGACGCTGACCAGTCCGTGGTTCTATCCGCCTTTCCAGACCTCTCAACCCCAAATTCAAAAATCTTTGCCGTTTTGTCCGAGGCGGCCCGCCATCAGCGCGCGGTACAAATCATGTATCGCTCAATGGGTGAACCCACGCCACATGAACGCGTCATTTCACCGCACAGCATCGTACGTGCCGGCCGGCGCTGGCATGCACGCGCGTTTTGCTCCAAGAACCAGCAGTTCCGCGATTACGCACTTGGACGTATTTCGGAGGTGAAGCTGCTCAACGAGGCCGCCGAGAAGACAAGGGGCGACGACAAGGCGTGGATGACCGAGGTTCCTGTCAGAGTCATGGCGCATCCCAAACTCTCTCCTGCCCAAGAGCAGGTGATCCGGTTCGAGTATTTCAATGGCACGGCGGCGCGCGTGACAACCTGTCGCGGCGCGCTGGTGAACTATTTCATCCAGGATATTCGTGCCGCAATAGACCCGAAGACGCAACTCCCACCCGATTTCCAGCTCGTGATCGAGAACATCAAGGAGATAAAGCCGTGGATATTCCAGAAATAGGACGGCGGTCTTCCCGTCCCGGCGCGACATCGGCGGCCACGCTCCTTTTTGAACGACTGCCCGACCGGCTTTTTGCTCCCCTCGCGTCAACCAATCGTCATCGTTACTGGGCGCTACTATGCCGCCTCCATGAACATCGGTTCGGTCCTGATGCCCCTTTACCCCCAAGCCGTGGTTTTGGAATGCGGGTGATCACCCAAGACATCGAAGAGGAGCTTGAGACTCAGGATGCGTGGGATGACGAGGGCGGCGAAACGCCTGAAACGCCCATCAATATCCGTGCGCTCGCCGTATTTGCCCGTCTACATGAAAGCGGTTGGTTTAGGGTTGACCAGCTTGGGTTTGGTGAGAAGAAGGTCACGATGCCGCCTGCTGTCAGCCAGTTCCTGTCCATGCTGGTATCGTTTGCGGAAACAGGCCCAGTCTTTGTTTCCGGCAAGATCCAGTCCATCGATGCAAATCTCAAGATGGTCGCGGACGGATCTGCAACCGGAGACGTCCTATCTGAGGCTGCCGAGCAGGCTAGAAATCTTTTGGTGCACGTCCGAAATACGAGCACCATCATCCGAGATTTAATGGACTCTCTTCATCAAGGCGTAACGACCGCGCATTACGTGCAACGGTTCTTCAGTGACTACATCGAGCGCGTGTTCATCGGCGATTATCGGGAGTTACGCACTCATGATCACCCTCTTTCCAGGCGCGGACAAATTCTTGTCAGGATCGATGAAATCCACAGTTCACAGGAACACCGGAAGCGCTTGGTCGCATGGTACGAGGAAAAACGTAGCCCCGGCGACCAAGAGAAAGCTGAACGTCTGTTTGAGCGTGACATCTTCAGGCTGTCAGAGCTGCAGCGCATCGACGAATACCTTGACCGCTTGGACGATGAAATCAGGCGTGCCAACAAACGCGCCCATGCATTCTTGAATTATCATCTGCGCTCCCTGCGCCCAGTGGACCACATGATCCGCTTGGCCATCGAATCGTTGCTGGCCAACGGTGACCCCGTACTGAATGACCCCTTTGCCCCCGGAGAACTGATAGGCGCCGACCGGCTGGCCGATCCCAAGAAAGCTGTTGAACGCGCCGCCCCTTCCCCGCTTCGAAAAACTATCATTTCTGAAGAGCAGCTCGCGAGAGCTCAGTTGATGCTGCGCGCCAGGAACGCCCGAACTGTTACGGCACCTGCCCTTTCCGCCTTCGTGAAAACGCATCTCAATGGGAATGAAGCAATCAACGGACAAGAGCTAAAACTCAACGGAGTGGCTGAAATCCGTTTGTACCAGTCCCTGATGACCATCGGCTTGCAAATGAGTGCCAAAGGGTTAAAGCCGCGTACCGACGCATTATTGATGTCAAAAGGCTTCCGAGTCATCCGTGACGGCAACACGGAACTGGCACATGCCGCTGTTTCCGGCGTGCCGTTCATCCTGGAGCCGCGCAAGCCACGCACAAACAAAACGGAGAAATAACATGAGCAAGCATTGGGAATCACTGGCAGCCCGAGACGGGCAAAACACCGCTGACGAGTTTGAGGCCGCCGCCTACCGTCTTATTTCAGAGCAGGTTCTTTACCACTCGGACAAATCGAGCAGAATAGCTTATTACCTGGTCGACCGTTATGAAAGGGAATTCAGCCAGGTACTTGCGCCAATGGGCGTAGACATCGAGGTAAACAAGCTTCATCGTTACATCTATGCCCGTCCGCGCCACGCGAAAGCCGGTACCGTGACGGTTACCCAGACATTGCTGGCGCTCGTACTCCGAAGCATCTATGACGAAGCGGTTCGTTCTGGTCGTTTGAGCGACAACGGTGAGGTGCTCTGTGACACGGTTGAGTTGGATGAGAAATATCGACTTGCGACAGGACGTGAACTTCCCTCGAAAGGAGAGTTCGATTCCTTGATGAGGCAATTCAAACGGTGGGGAATCGCAAAACGAGCCGATGAACAGGTGCTTGATGAATTGGATGGCGAGGGTGATACGCAGCAGTACATCCTGATTCGACCTGCGATCGTTGATGTCCTTGGTGAGACCGCTCTGCAGAGACTTGGCCAGTGGGCGCAATATAAGCGAGCTGGCGAAGCCGTTATCGAAACTGAGCAGGAAGAGGTGCCCGAATGAAATATCTTGAGAGCGTAAAACTTGTTCAATACTTCCTGATCGATAAGGCAAATATCGAAATAAAGGAAATCACTGGGATATTCGGCCCCAACGCCAGCGGAAAGAGCTCCCTCCTCGATGCGGTTCAAATCGCCATGTTTGGCGCGAACAGCCGCTTGGTGTCTCTGAACGCACAGGCGGATGAAAGGACGATGACGCGGACGCTTCGGTCTAGCTGCCTTGGGATTACCGATGAAACGCGGCGCGCACGTGACCATGCCACAACCTACATCACGTTGGTGTGGCGCGACACTGAGACCGGTGAACCTCTTTCGATGGGCGTCTGCATCTACGCTTCGATTGATAAGGAAACCCATGAAGTCCGTGGCCGTTACATCCTACCCGGCATCGAACTCGCACTAAAAGACCATCTGGAGGAAGTAGATAACGAAGAGCGCCCGCGTGCTTGGGAAACATTCCGCGTCTCGATCATCGAACAGGCCAAGGTTTCCGGTGTGGAGCCGTTGTACACCGACTCTGAACGCTATATCAAACAAGCCCTTCTTTCCCTTCGCGGTTCAGGTGGAGTGCCTTCCGCAGAGGCATTCAAGGTTGCCTTCCGTTTTGCCCTGCGCATGCGTTTTGACAAATCCGTCGACCACATCGTGCGGAATGACGTGCTTGAGGCCAGATCGACCAACATCCAGAAATTCAAGGATGTGACGGATACTTTCCGCATGCTTGCCGAGACGGTCGCGCAAGTGGAAGCCAAGATTGAGGATGGTGAGCGCGTGGAGGTCGAATTTGCGAAGGCAGACAAAGCTGCGAGGCACGCTGCCACATGGGAAGGTTTATCTCATCTGGTAACACGGGAGGAAACTTCCGAGGCAATGAACCGCGCAACCGAGGCCAAGCAGGAAGCTGACCAGACCCTTTTATCGCTAAACGAGCGTTTCAAACTAGCGGATGAGGAGCTGTCCCGCGCTAAAGCTGAAGAAAGTACCCACCGCGAGCGGCGTATCAACCATTCAGCCCATAAGGAACATGGCGCGCTACAGAGTGACATCATCAAATACACCGACACCGCCGGACGCAAGAAGCAGGATATCGTCAACAGCATCAACCTTGTCCGGAACACGTTGCGCCAAGCCGCACGGTCTGAGCATCTTCAGAACAACGCGCCCGCTATCGAACTGGTTGCAATGCCTTTGGAAGCACTGGCGTCCAATACGGACAATCTGAATCGTGAGAGTCTGCCCGCCGTGATGAGCCCTGCACTGAAGGAGGCAGCGCATGCATGGAGCGAACTATTCAAAATTTCCGGTTCGATTGAGCACAACCTGACTGAGGCCAATGCGTTGCTCAAAGACAACCAAAACGCCCTGACTCGCGCAAAGGAGGGTCGCCCCCAGCTCAGCACGGAAACTCAACGTCTTCTCACTGAATTGCGCAACAACGGGTTAAACCCAACTCCGGTGTGCGACCTGGTCAGGGTGACAGACCCTGAATGGCAGCCTGTCATCGAAACCTATCTAGGCCGCGCAGTCGAAGCGCTGCTGGTTGAGAAGAAGGACGAGGCTGCGGCATTCAAAATATATCGAAGCAAACAGATCTACGGGCCGAAGGTCGCAATGGAGAGCCGACAGAACCTCAATCTGGTTGCCGCTCCTGGGACGGTTGCCGAACTGATCGAAGGAGACCACCCTGCTGCCGTCGCCTATCTGCGCAGGCGCTTCGGCGATACCCTTAGGGCCACTTCTGATGCTGAGGCGCTCGCCGGGCAGCGTACTTTGACGAAAGACGGCATGTTCGTTCAGCCTGGCGATTTTGACCGGCAGCGGCTGGTGGAGAAGTCGAAGTTGAGGATAGGCTCTGGAGATATGGGACAGAAGGATGTCCTTTTGAGGGAGATTGCCCGCCTGCAGGGGGTCATTTCGACGCTGAACAAGCAAGCAGAAGAAGTCAAAGTGCTGTCAGCCAGCCTGAAGAATATCGCCAGCGAATCCATGGTGATGCAATTCATTCTTGGTGCCCTTGACGACATGAATGAAGCCCAAAGCAACGTGACCAGCTCAAGGCAGCGTTTGGCTAAATCCGGTGACGCTGAATATGTTCGTCTTGGTGAGGCTGAACAAGCATGGAAGGATAAGGTTAAGGAACTTGAACCTGCCGTTGCTCAGTTACGCGAAGACATCGGCAAAGCCAGTGCAACCTGCGCCCAAGTCGCAAAGCTTGAAGCTGATGCCGTGAACTTCTGGCAACAGGCCACAGCTGCTGCTGACGTCGCTTCGTCCAATAAAGATTATGACCGCGACTACGCTTCGTTACAGTGGGATGTCTTGCTGGACAAGTTTGCCGACCGATATCCTGAGATGAAAGCCCATAGCATTCAACAACAGCGCGATTTCGCATTGAAGATGAACAATGCCATCCAGAAAGGCGCTCGTGAGCTTGGCACGTTCAAGGAGAAATACCGCGAGCAAGGCGCAGTGAACGCCGATGATTGGCGTCTTGAGCGCGAGTGGATCTGCGACGTGCTCACCCGTTTGCGTGATACCGAGTTGCGGAACTACACGGCTGAAATGAACAATGCCTATAAGGCCTCTCAGGAAACATTCAGGACTGATGTGGCGATCGCATTGAGCAATAACCTCGATTGGCTGAATCGCACGATGGACCGGCTAAACAACGTGCTGAAGAAATGTCCCGTGTTCTCCAACGGGGAACGGTATCAATTCCGCCGCACAGTCCGTCCGCAGCTGCAAAAATTGCTGACTTTTGTGCAGGATGTTGCCGCGCACGGGCCAAACGATGATTTACTGGGTGGACCAGGCGAGATTCCGGAAGAATTCAAACAACTGCTCGACGAGAAGACGGCACCGGGTGCCGCCGGAGTTCGTAGCCCGCTGGATGATTACCGCGAATTCTTCGAGTTCGATATCGAGATCCTGCGCGAAGACCCGGTGACGAAGACATCGCAACGCGTTGGGGTGCTGAGCAAGCGTCTTGGTACCGGTTCAGGTGGCGAGCATCGCGCTCCGCTTTATGTGATTGCCGGGGCGGCACTAGCATCAGCGTACCACCTCGATGCTTCCAATAATGACGGTTTGCGCCTCATCCTGCTTGACGAAGCCTTCAACAAGATGGACATCGGCAACATCATCGCGACGATGCGCTATCTGGAACAGCTAGGCCTTCAGGTGTTCATGGCAAGCCCAGGCGAAAATCTGGGCACCTTGACCGCCTTCCTGCACCGCTACTACGACATCCTGCGTGACGTGGAAAACAACATCATCATGTTGGACGGTCATGCCATCACCGAAGAGACTCGTGAAGAGTTCAAGAGCGACCTGCCTGAATTCAACGACGCCCTGGTCGAGCAGGAGATCTTGCAGGCACGACTCAAGAAAACCACAACTGCCGAGGTCGCCGCCTAGTTTTATGGACAAACTTGCCCACTCATTACTGGATAAGCTGTTCGCGGATGCCGAGAAGAACGCTGCAGGACGACGGGCGCGCCCGGCGGTTCTCACAACTTCAAATCTGGCCGAGTATCATGCGCTCCGCTCGCTTCAGGCCAAGGATGCGTTCGAATCGACCATGCAGGCTGCTAGTGCCGCCCGCGCCGTATCCCTGACATGGGGCAATCGCGCCCACAATGAGGAGTTTATCCAGCGTGTTGAAGTCTTGGACGTACGCGCACTTGCCATGTTTCTTGGGCATACCCTCAACGATGACCGAATGTCCGCTGCCACGACGCTCTTCGCACCTTTGACCGAACGGTTTCCTGTTCTGGACGATGTACTGCAGAAATGGTCGCAACTGCGTAAGGTCAGGACCTTCTCTGCCGAAGATGCTCAGGACTGGGTAGACGCAGTTCTGGTGATCGACTTCGCGCGGAACGCGTTGGAACAGGGTGCCATTTCCACCCCGGTGAACGAGGCTAGTGGCAAATTATTCAACGACAGCAAGCGCATAAAGAAGCTGGTAGCTCCAATTGACGTGCTGCTGACGGGCAGCGTGGATGGCGAGGCGCGAGAGGCTTCCGAGGTACTGGAGGAAATCGGGCTGTTCAGGGAGGAACACCCCGTGAGGCTGGCCGGGAACGTCGTCATCGAGCGGGAACGGCTCACGGCTTGTCTTGACGTGCCATATACCGGGCTGCCGGCCGCGACGGTCAGGCGGGTCGTGACCAAGCCGCACAAGGTGATCACCATCGAAAACCAAACAACCTTCCACAGCGAAGCGCGTCGGCTTTGTGGTGAGGAGATTTTGTTCATCTACACCGCAGGCATGCCAAACCCACCGTGGCTGGCCATGTATGCACGTCTCCTGAAGTCGCTTCCCCATGATGTGCCTGTTTACCACTGGGGCGATATCGATGAAGGCGGGTTCCGGATCGCGGCGGTGTTGGCTCGGACGGCTCGTGGCGCTGGTCATGCTTTGCAGCCGTGGTTGATGCATCCCGACAACGTGCCGAAGGAAAAGCGGCGTCCGGCGGGATCAGGCACGGTAGAAAGAATGAAACGGTTTGCGATTGCTGCTGGATGGTCAGTCCTTGGCGACGCCATCGCTGAGGCCAAGTTCACCATTGAACAAGAAAGTCTTTGACGGAATTCGTTGCTACTGAGGAACCTTGCGTTTCCGTTATCTATAACGTCATATGACATATCCGATTGGTCATTTTCAAGCACGTAGTCATTTAACACGCACCGATGCTGATCAGTACCGTTAGGCAGTAATTCCGTGAACGGGTAGGTTTTGGGTGGTTGCGTATTCCAGAGAGATTGAATTCCTGGTCAGACAACAGACGCATGCAGTAGATTCACTGCGACATCAGCAGCTTTTGAGCGCATAGCGGACTTATTGCGGGGAGGTTAATGACTCGCTTTGACCTTCCGCTATCGACTCGTTGCGGATGTTCTCCAATACTCAAAGCAGTGACCGTTTCTCGGCCAAAGCCGACGCTGGAACTTTAAAACTTCAATGTCCGCTCTTGATTACACAGCCGTCCACTAAACACGCCGCCTGAAACTTCCTCGATCCCGGCCCAATCCTTCGACCAAAATACCTTTGCGGACCAACCAGCGGCAAGCCTCTAGAATATCCCAGGGAATTTCGCCTAATTGGTCTGCTATGGGCAGATAGGGCGCTAACCCATTTTTCGGCCACACATGCAATACACGTTCGGCGAGTGCGCTTACCTCGGCATTCTCCATCGGTGGGCGCTCGTCGTCCGCTGATGAACCAAATAGATTTATTTGGCCGCGCCAAACAATGAAGTGACTCTCGCAACCAGTATCGCGCCAAACTGATGGGTAGAGCGTGATTCCTGAGCGATTATCACGATAGAGTCGCCACGCTTTTCCAGAACGCGCATCGACGTTGATTGGAATTTCCTCACCACATCCGCATGGACACTTAATCAATATCCACCTTGGTACCCCGCGCTCAATAACGACCGCTTCACCGGGTAACAACAACTTACCGATGGCGGACGCACGGCTTTCAACAACTGCCTTAAGTACCAGTTTGAGCCGTTTCATTTCACTTCCTTTGAAACGGCACTCTCGGTAAGAGATAAGATAATTTTTTCAGCCAACACATAAGCTAAAGCACGGGCCTGTTCTCGAGTTATGACCTTTGCCGATTTACTCACCTTATCTAATTCGTCGAAATCTTCTTTATTACATGACTTTTTGAGCAGCACGGCAGCAAGAACAAGGGCGTACTGGCGATTTGCTCTTTCCATTTCTCGGGCATGCATGCGAATTAAGCGTGTGGATTCGAAAAACCAAGCAGATTTGTCGCTGACATTAAATTTAGGAAACTTCCAATCAAGTGCCTTTAGCGTGTACATAGAGTCGATTGATGCGAGTAATTTCAATGGGTCACGGTTGTCACCAATAAACCCATCCACAAACAGACCAGCCTCTAGAGACGCCACATCGAGCAGCAAAGGCCCGCTGTCTTTAAGCTTCTCAAAATCTATGATGATCGCGTCATTTGCGCGTACCAATACGTTTGTTGCGTGAAGATCATTGTGAATCACCCCCATCAAGGTTGGCTTTGATTCAATTCTGAGAAGCAACTCTCGTAATTCCAAATGACTCTTGTTTGCGCCGAAGTTCTTGATAAGATGAATGCGATGTGGTGGAACTGTTATCTCAACGACTTCTTTTAGGTGTTCACGAATATCAATCTCTTCCTTTTTGGCGCTACCACGCCAGTTACGCAAAGTGTGACTAAAAAGATTCCCTATAGCTGCTCCGGCGCGACCATCTCTCGCGCAGTCGCGCAATGATTCTGCGGTGTGAACATAATCAGTGACAATTACGCCCAGTTTATGTCCCAAAGCGCATCGGTCCTGACGCAGCCTTGGCCCAAGATGATAGGGAACGTGATCCATCGCGTTCTCCTTATATTTCCGGTATTCAGTTGCAATAGTCCTACGTTCTCCCAATTTCACAAAATAGACATATGGCCAATTTTGACCCAGACGGTCGATACGTGGTTTAACGTAGGTCTTAAAGGTGCCAATGCCTGACAAGCCGTTGCTCACTGCAACCAGGTCGACTTCTAAGCAATTATCAAAAGCCCGCTGAAGTAGACAAGTAGCTTCATCATAGAGAACTATTTTTTCTTCATTTGATTTAGTAGCACTAATACTTGGGGCAGGCAATGGTGGAGCAGCGCTGGCAGAGTTACTGCGAATGACGTTGGCAATCTGGTCCCAATCGAAAGGAGGGGGCAGGTTAAAAACGTGGGCAAACGGCCCGAATGGTTCAAAATTTGGCCCGTCGTCCCACTCCTCGAAACGCTTGCGGTTTGAACTGCTCAATCCTGAATTAGGAATTCTGTGCTCATCGATAGCGGCAATTATATGCTGGCGAAATTGAAGACCGATGGATCCTTCTTGAGATGCTGGCAAAATATAGATGCGACCATCCCTCGGCAGCAAAAGTGGAGCATACGTTTGTAGCTCTTCGGAGATTCGTTTTGGTTCGTCGGCGTTCTGAATGAGAATCAGGCAATCCAATTCCCACAAAACATTGTCTCCAGGCGACGGGGCCTTATCCAGCGACACACATTCGTAGCCCCTAGCTCTAAAAATGTCGTCTGCCCCAGTAGGGACTGTCCCCAAAAAGCCGATCTTACGGCGGGTGCAGCATTCGGCAAATTTAATGATGCTCATGGTCAGTCTTGTCGAGCATACAACTGCTGTCTATCGCCTTTGGCCATAACCCCCTCTTTCGAGCAAATGAAGCAGTCCGACCTTGGTGTTGCCCGTACCGAACGTAGCGAAGCTGTTTGCGCGTTGTAGATTAAGTGCCGCCCTCTGAGTGGCGCTGATGTCGCTACGGCCATCAACATGCCAACCGCTAAAGAAACTACGGTGCCGTTTAGCCAAACAACTGACGGTGCCGGTTCTTCAGCACCCTGGATATAGGGATCAAGTCTGCGTTCCACGTCGCTCATCATGTCACGACGTACTTGTTCGGCATCGAGAAGATTACAGCACCATAGACATGGCTCACCTGGGCTCAGCAACTGAACCCGACCAAATATCCCAGTGACTTTGCCATCATCCGTAGTGATTGTGGATCCCATGTCAATGCATGGAATTAGATATTGGTAGGCGATCTGCTGAATAACTGAGCGGCTGCCATGTGAATCGGTGCAGGATAATATTACGTCTACAGCGCTAAGCTCTTGCGCAACAGAAGCCCGAACGACATTGCCTGGTATTTTCCTGACCGTGGTCATGGCGGAGTGTGCGATCAAGTAACGTTCCACGACGTCAATCTTGGGTACCCCGATATCGTCGAAAGTCGCACCGACAACTCGATTGAGATTTGTCTCTGCAATAGTATCGGGATCGATCAAAATGAAATCACGTATCCCCAGATGAACAAGTTGTTGCGCAAGTATGGAACCGGTTCCACCCAAACCGACGATACCAACACGCAAGCGGTGAAGGACTCTTTGCCCATCGGCGCCAAATGCACGCACCTGACGGTCAAATTGCTTTGCTACTTCTAATTCGCAATTCTGAGCCGTGGATTCGACGATCATTTCACTTCCGACGGAAATAACGTCAATTTCTTCTCGTGTGCCTAGCCTGCGTGCTCGCAATCCACCCCTGCTGACCACCAAGGCGGCATGAATGGGGTTCAAACCACGTTTTGTCAGAAAAGTGGCCAGGAGTTTTTCACCAGCGTCATCGGTCGATGAAAACTGTGGTCGATGGAGTCCAGGGTGACTATGGGCAAATATGAGCGATAACTTGTTTAGCTTAGCTCGCTTGGCCGCACGTGCAACAAACTCCGGGGTGAGTTCAGATCGGTCTATCGCTTGGATGGCGTAGTCGCCTGCGCTAGGCTCATCAATGTTTCTAACAAGCAACCGTATAACGCCATCGCCTCTCGTCACTTCCTCGGCATATAGCACGGCACAATGTTCCACCTCTGACGCCAGCAATCCGTTGCGAAGCGCCGAAAGATCGTTAGTAGAGATTACGAGCTGAATCATCGTGCTGGTTTTAGTCGGCTTAGGATAATTTGAAAGTACTTGACCAGAGTATCGCGACCCGGTTGCCAAGGATCGACATGCCACGAGAACCAAGTTGTATTTCTCCCACTTACGGTATCGCCAGGTATTGGATTCCCATCATTGGCAGCTTGAGGCGTTGCCCCATTTGCCAAGCGAAAGTTTCCTGGTTCTATCCAGAAGCAATCCGGTTTACTGGCAGGATATCCAGGTGGGGCAAGGAACAATACCGTGGCACGTTCGCGGTTCCAACCGGGGCCAATATCCACATTTTCCACACGTAGGATTAGCCCGCCGTTAGGCAGTCGTTCCTGAGCTGTTAGTGTGCATCCGGCTCGACGGCAGAACTCCTCAAGCGCCTTCAGCTCTTTGTCCATTACCTGCCCCCGAAAGTCGCCGGCGGTACTGCGTAAAGATGTTTCACGCCTTCACCTTCCATTGTGAAGTCAACCCCGGTGTTGTCGGAAATTGCCTCATCTGGTTCTTGACCATGCGCTTCCAAGAAGAGTTGGTAATTCGCCGGAACATTTGCTATGGCCTTAATCTGAAGACCAGTCATACTAGCCTGGTCTGTTTCGTACTTCTTATCATCAACAAAGAAGTGGTACTTATGTTGGGTATGCTCGTTCATTGTGTGCTCCTTTCTGAGCGTGATAAATCGGATTTCGTATCGGGTGATTTTCTGGCGGCCTTTATGATCGGGGCAAGCTCTGCGGCATTAGCCAATTCCAAGGGCTGTACCAGTAGCGGCAATTCGCCATCCCATTCGAGCCGTAATTGCCGTATGACGTAGAATGCAAGGGCTTTGCGACTGCGCCAAACTAGCTGGCCTTTGGCCATTCCATAGTCGACCTCGATAGCTGCACGTTGGCCGGGAGTTAGCCCTTTGCGTGGCCTAACAACGATATCCACGTGGCTCTGCCACCATTCGTCATCTGCAGGATCAATGTTAGTTGGCCTAGCTTCATCAACACTTTGAATGCGCGAGATCACGAAGTCGCGAAAGTCGTCGTTCTCGAAGCACCACGCCCGAATATGCCATCGCTGGCCGTCGAACCCCAATGCGTGAGGTGCGATCCAACGCTTGGTCGGTGCCGGTCGACGCATGGATTGATAGCTTACCTTCAGATCCTCGCCGCGCCGGATTGCCCACAGCAGTCGTGTCAAGGTATCAGTTTGAACAGGCCGGGACAGAAGTTTAACCGTATCGAACGGCGGACGCCAACCAATATACATGTTGGCTGGTGCTACGGTACCATCCTTCAATCCAGTGATCTGAGCCAGAAATGTTTGCGCGTCGTCGCGAGCTATCACCGGCTTGAATTCATGGGTAGCAATGTAGGTCTTACGTGACTTATCGTACTCAATATTCTTCGGAGCTAGGCGCTGGTACGTGGCCAAATCGGACGATGCCTGCTGGGTGGAAATACCGAAGAATTCAACTAGCTCCGTGCGGTTAACTGTTCGGTCCCAGAGCAAGCGGAAATCAATAAATTCAAGCCGTCTTTCTGCCCCCCAACGAGGCTGGACTTCCTTCAGCGAGATATCCGGCTTGCTCATAGTTAACGCATCCACTTTAGCGATCCATCAAGTAACTAGACGCATGATAACCGAGTTATTCAAAGTATGCAAGCGTAAGATTTAGAGGGGTACCAAATAGAATAATTAAAGAAATATGCGCTTTCCCAGCAATTACTCAGCGGATGTCTGGATTGTACTCAGCAACGGACGTTACAGTTCATAAGACTCGGCGGCGGCTTTGGCCGACTTCCAGACCGTCTTCATTTCGGTGCGGATCTTCAAGGGTGCGGCTCAGAACTTCTGCGGTGTGGACGAAGGAGACATACGAGATTCAATGTTCCTATCGTCGCCACGTCAGTCAACAGACAGGACCCATAACGAATATGGAGGCGACCTTAAAAATCCCTTTGCTCTCGGTGTTACTTCGAGGAGGGCCAAAAGATCATCACTTTAAGCTCCATTTAATTCAGTGGCTGTTTGCTGAATATGCAAGAGCATGGCTATCGGCGCAATCCGGATATTGTTGGCACGTCCAAAAGTTACTATCAATCGACGCACGGCATTATTCTCAAAGCCAGCGGCAGGTACTGAGAATTCAAATTGGACATCAAGTACTGTTTCAGAAGATTGCCTCTGCCACTTTGCTTTCATTTTCTGTACCGAGCTATCAAGCTCCATGACCATCGGATTCAATCTGGCTGGAATGCCATCGTCCAGCATTGAGTCTAACAACCGGGTAATTAGACTTCTGATTGTTCCCGACCGACCTCCAGATAATCTGTCTTCTATTAATTTGTTGTTGTCGTACTGCAATGGGAATGTAATGCCCTTAATGGCATCTATCACGGGACTCCATGAATCGTTTGAATGAGCAGTGCTGCCTGCGCGTGTGTGCTCATGGAGGTGCCTCCAGTGTGATAACGTGTCCGTGTAGACAAATGACCCGGTCAGCCCAGCAAGGAACAATGCAATCTCAAGGTTGAAGCCTTTAATCATTATTACCTGAGCATTATCTTTACCAGGTTCCAAAGGTTGTAGTAACGCAAGAGGATCATTTTCGTGTTGTTCTTTCGTTAGCGCTAGTACCCGTTCGACCAGATCGTCCTCCATGTCTGGATCGACTTTCAGCAGTTGCTGCCGCTGAACTTCGTCGGGAAGTCGCCGCATAGATCTAAGAAGGTCATCTTCATGCAGGTGCTTGAACTGCCGCATATCCTCATCACTAGGCTTCCAGTTCTTCGTGCGCTCCGTCGCCATACTCCAAACGCTTTGCCTGAGTTCGTCATTGAAATCCATAGGGTCTGGTAATAAATGAATCAATCCAACATGTATAAAGGGTTCCAATTCCAGAAGCAGAATGACGTTCTTTAGTGTTTGTTCCTTATATTGGGCAGGCGAATTGATTGGATTGTATTTAGGTCTGATATAGGCAGGGTTGATGAATGGATTCGGAATGATGATTTCGTCGAAATAGGTAAGCAAGCCTATTGCATTAACTGCAACCGTGCGAGGATCAACAGTGCCTAAATAAACGCAACGAGATATATTTTGATCAGGCCTTGGCAGCAAGCTCGCAAAATCTGTGTCTTTAGGCCATAGGCTACCGAGTGCCTCATGAATCTGCTTGACCATGTCGTCACTTAATTCGCGCCTGACGTCATCCCATGTCTTGCCCTTATCTAGCCCTAGAATTCCTTGGACCGCGCGGCTGAACATGAGATTGCGCTCGCGAATGCTATAGACCTCCCAAGTTGGTCGGTCCTGCCCAGGCCTATGTTGGCAACACTTCTTATATTTTCGGCCGCTACCACAGCCGCAGTTGTCGTTCGGTCCAATAATTGCCTGGCTCTTCTTTCTTAGGTATTCATGTGCACCTGAGGTGCGGCCGAATTCATCCTGATAATAGACGGACCCATCTTTATAGCTAACGTATATCTCGCCTCCAAACCGCCAGAGCTCATGTGTAGGCAATAGAATCTGTCCAATGGCGTACCAGTCACCAGTGAAATGCTGCTCCGGATATAGCCAGTCACTGCTGCCTGCAGCAATGAACTTGTGGGCCCGACGTTTCAGAAGGTAATTGACCGCGATAATCTGACCACGGCTGAACTTTCTGGACCTAATGTAGGCATCTGTTCTTACGACGCCGTGCCCACGATATCTCGCATTGGTGCGTCTCGCGGTTAAATCTACATCTTTGGGATTTTTCGCGTACTCAAGGTTGGTGAGGATTAGGCAATGATTTTCATCAAGCACGAATATTGTCTGGGAGCCGATCAACTCGATCGGTGGATCGCCCGGGTATGTGCAAGCAGGCGATTCAGGAGGAAATGCTGCGTTGTAGATGGTGACAGGATGGTCTGTGACAATGAACTTCACATCCGAATCTTCCGCCGAGATGATTTCACGTACCCCTTCTGCCCACATGGTGCAATGCATCTGCCTTAGGCCTTGCATCTCCATCATGAGTTCTACTTGAGTCAAACCTGAATATCTGGATTTGATCCAATCTAGTCCCTTCGGTGTCCGTAGCTTTTGCGCATCAATGTATTGGAAAAATGGCTTCAATGCTTCGTGCACAGCTCTTGGATTGCCTTCAGTGATGGCGCGTACGGCATCAGACCCCTCGGTATCAATAGTTCCCATCAGAAAACGCTCGATCTCGTCATTCAAGATCTCACCGAACCTAGTGGTATATAGGTCTTGTTCGCAGAAACACCTTGATGGGGGCAACTCAGAGACCTCGCGGTAGCTGATGATGCGGCCATCTGGTCGTTGCACACGGGGTGATAGGCTAAGGTAGAAAAGCTTATTGCTGCTATTGGACAGGAAGCGCCACTGATACCACTCGGGAACGTAATGATTCTTGCGGGATATCTGCTGGGCCATAAGCGATTATCCTACATTCAACCAGTGGCATGCATTAGCCATGATCTACTAGGTAGAAAATTTGAATTGTCCACTCTTGGCCGGTCAGCGAAGTTCAGTTTAGCAAAGTTCCAAAAACTTGGATGTCGGCTTTGTCCACACAGCGGAAGTTCTGAGCCGCAACCTTGAAGTTCCGCTTAGGCCTGAAGAGCAGCCACTCGCAGCTAGCGCGGTGACCATCTCCAAAGTGTCGGTTACTGCCCTTGGTGAACGGCTGCTTGTAGCGTAAAACGCGGCTGTTGATAAAACTGACTGTACTATTAACAAACGTTGGTGACGGTCAGCTAAATTCGTAACCATTTTCCTTATTTTCTCCTTCATAACCGATGACCAAGTTTCACACAATCTGCCCATGCAAAAAAAATAACAAATCAGGCGCTTTACTCCCCCGGCTTATTTCTGGATTCTGCCTTCATAACACCTAACGGCTTAAAACCAGTGGACAGCTTCTCATTCTTGCGTTCGTTGGCATTGTAGGCTGCGACGCACAATTTGGACTGATTGACCGTCACCTCCGACTTGGCTA
>DATKTJ010000060.1:0-5653 GCA_035531235.1 Halothiobacillus sp.
GCGGAGCAGATTCAGGCAGGCCAGACTGGCGGCCATGTCCAGTGCGGTGTAGTCGTCCGGTGTAACGAGATCGGGGTTGGCCCCGTGCGCCAGCAGGCGTTCGACGACGGCTGCCTTGCCGGTGGATGAGGCGTACATCAGACAGGTGGCGCCATTGTCGTTCTGATGGTCGATGGGGCAGCCGGCGTCGATTAGCCTGTTCACGATGTCGAGGTTTTCACCGACACAGGCCAACCACAGCGCCTGATTGCCGTCGGCATTGGATTTCAGGGGATCGACGCCAGCGGCCAGCAATTCGTCAACGCGGGCGGGATCTGCGGCCCGTGCGGCGCGCATCAGCGGGGTCATGCCGTTGGGCAGGGCGCCATGCGGGTCGCCGTTTTCAAAGCCTTCTTCGATCAGCCAGTGTTGCAGTTCGGTGCTGAGTTGGGGGCGGGGTGTTGCACCGGTGGCGTATTGGGCGGCGCGGTTGGCGGCGCACCAGGCTTCATAGCCGCCATCCAGGCTGTAGATTTCGCTGAAACCGAAGTCGATGAACATCTGGGCGCGTATCTGGCTGGCATTGCCGTGGTAGCAGTAGATGAGTACCGGGGTGTGCTTGGGGCGGCCCATGAGGTAGTCGCTCGCATTGGCATCGCAGAGGTGTTGCGCGCCGACCATGCCGCCGCGCAGGTAGTCGGCGGTGGTGCGGCAGTCCAGCAACAGGACTTCCGGGCGTTTGAGGACGTCGCGCGCGGTCGCAACATCGATGCATTGAAAGGGTTGTTCGGTGCTCATGTGGCGGCTCCCGTTGGTTCGGTGGGCGTGTTCGACTTTGCCGCTTGCCGATGGGCATAGGGCGGCAGGGTGCTGATGCGGCTATCGACGAGCGCCTGCCCGACCGTGAAGTGGTAGAGCACTTGCAGGCGGTCGTCCTTCAGGCCGAAGCCTTCATGCACGGCATTGTCGAAAAAGCAGCCGATGCCGGTGCCGTTGAACCCGGCCGCTTCGGCTTCGAGATACAACACCTGGCCGATCAGCCCCGCTTCCCAGTACAACGGGCGGTAGCGCCAGGGTTCCTCGGTGAGCAGCGGGGCGAATTCCGCCACGAGGGCCAGCGAAAAGCAGCTGTCCGAGGCGATGGCCTGATGACAGGAAAACCCGCGCGCGACCTTGCGGACATCCCCGGCCAGCAGGAGATAAAGCGGTAGGTGTTCGGGGTTTTCCCCAATACTCTGTTCGTCATTCAGCACGACGGGCTCCCACACGAATGACGCATGCAATTGATCGCGCAGGCAGGTTTCGCCCTCGGCGCTGCGGGGCAGCACATACAGGCCGGATTCCAGCCCGTCGACCCGATGTACGAAAAGCAGCACATGCAGGCGCGGGGTGAAGGGCAGGCTGTCCCAGGGTAGCGTTTTTGTGCGCGGCAACAGGCTGTCCAGAATCTGAAAGAAGGTCTGGGCGGGCAGGGTGATCTGGGGGTTGAAGTGCTGGGCGCTGCGCCGACCGCGAATCACATCGATGGCTGTGCGGCTGCTTTGCGCCGTTCGTGCGGGCCAGTGAGCATTTTCTGTGGGGGGCTCCGGTGGATAGGCGGGCTGCCGACTGGCCTCGGCCACCTGATCGATAATTGGCCAGCGGTAGATGGGGTGGGGGTCCAGGAGGTTGGCGCGACCGGTCCAGTTACCTTCGCTCAGGGCATCTGGTTTTACTTCATTAGAAGGGATAATTCCCGGCACGATGACATCCAGTAGCAGTTCGGGGTCTTCCCGCTCGGCGGTGTCGAAATCCGCATCTCGATCCAGGCCCAATAACGTGGCCAGTTGATCACTATCGAGGCTGGGATTGAGCTGGGTTGCCCAACCGACCGTGGCGGCGGCATAACGCAGGGCACCCACCGCATGGCCGATATCAAGCTGGCAATAGCGAAAGGCGCGCTCGCCGTATTTCCAGGCTTCGCGCCAGTGGATGGACGACAGGCCGATGAACAACCCCGGTGTTTCCGGTTTGGCGGCCTCGGTGGGCTGCCAGCGCAGTTCAAGCGCGTGTTCCCGGCTCAGATAGTGGTAGAGCCCGTCGTCCAGCCCCGCAAGACCGAAGGCCAGCACATAACATTCGGTGGGATGCAGGTTGCCGCTGGACGGGTTGCAGCGTAGTGCCCAGCGATCCGGCCCGAATTCCTTCCAGGCGGCCAGGCCCATCGACAGTTCCAGCAGATAGGCCAGCGTTTCGAGGCTGAAGGGCTGCGGCTGTGCGGCGGGCAGCTCGGAAAACAGCAGGGTTTCGTCATTTGCGCGCAGGGGCAGTTCGATGCGCGGGGCGCCGTCGAAGGTTCGGAAGGGATTGGGCTGGGCATCCCAATCCAGGGTTTCCGGCCCGGCCGCATAACGGTTGAGATGGTGCTTGGTGCGCTGGTGATAGGCCAGCACGGTCTGCACCGCCTTGGACGGTGCGGGTGTGGTCGCGGTGGTCATGCGGACTGGCCGGGCCACTTAGCCTTCGGCTGCGGCACTACCGGGACGGCTGATCTTGTCGAGCCCGACATGGCTCACCCCCATGGCTTGATGAAAGACCTTGAAGACCTTTTCGGTGACAGCATCGGAACTGACAAAATCAGTATAGGCCTTGGTGAGCAGGGCGACATAGAGCATGCGCAGGTCGTTGTCGTCGAGCGCATCCACATTCGGGCTGCGCTTGAGGTAGTCGTGGAAGCGCTTGAGGATGTGCAGGCGATTCACCTGTACCACGTGTTCGTCGTAGGGGATTTCCAGCAGATTCAGGAAATCTTCTGCGGAAGAGAGTTTGGCCAGTTGGTCGCGCAGTTCGCTCATGGGGAAATCCTCGGTGGGGGTCGGTGTGCCTAGTTCAATGTGCCTGGTTATTGGGCCGGATTAATGCGTTGGGGCTGTGTTGTCGCGGATGCCGGCGCCGCATACGGCCGGGTCGATATCCGCACAGTGTTCGCAATCGGTTTCCGGTATCGGTTCGTCGGGAATGGGGTTTTTGATCTGCCGTTCCAGCAGACTGATGCGGTCCATCAGACACTGGATGGCCTTGCCGACCGGATCGGGCATCAGGTGATGATCCAGATCGATGCCGTGCGGGCCGATGCGTCGCCGTTCTACTGGCAGCACGACGCGACCGGGAATGCCGACCACGGTCATGCCGGAGGAGACATCCGAGATCACCACGGCGTTCGCGCCCACCTGGGTGTCGTGGCCGATGGTGACCGGGCCGAGAATCTTCGCCCCGGCACCGACCATCACCCGATCGCGCAGGGTGGGATGCCGCTTGCCGGGATTCCAGCTCGTACCGCCGAGGGTCACGCCGTGATAGAGCGTGCAGTCGTTGCCGATTTCCGCCGTTTCACCGATGACCACGCCCATGCCGTGGTCGATGAAAAACCGCCGACCAATCTGCGCGCCGGGATGGATGTCGATGCCGGTGAACAGCCGGGACAGGGCGCTCATCAACCGGGCGAGATACCGCAGCCTGGCGCGCCAGAGCCGGTGCGCCATCCGGTGTGCGATAAGGGCGTGCACGCCGGGGTAGGTGGTGAGCACTTCCAGCACATGCCGCGCCGCCGGGTCCCGATCGAACACGCAGCGCACGTCTTCCCGCATCATTGCGAACAGGCCGATGCGTTTGGGCAGACTCTTCTCGATAGGGATCGCGTTCATGGGGGGCTCCTGTCAAGAATGGGCCAGTCAGGAATGGGACCGTGACGACGAGGGTTCGATGCTTTCCAGCAGAAACGTATGCAGATCCTCGGTGCGGGGTGCCACCTTGTATTGCTGCACGTAATGCCGCACGCGCCGAAGAATGTGATGGGCCTGTTCTTCGTCGATGATGGTGCCGAGTTCGGCATAGGCCCGGATCACGGCCTTGGTGCCCGAATGCTTGCCGAGCACGAGCAGATGCTCACGGCCGAGTTCGTGCGGATCGAAGCCCTGGTAGTTGAGCGGGTCCTTGATGATGCCGTCCACATGGATACCCGCCTCGTGGCTGAAGATGGCCGCACCGACGATGCTCTTGCCCGCCGGCACCGGGCGGCTGGAAGCCAGCGCCACCAGCTGGGAGATGGCGTTGAAATGGCGAACGTCCACGCCGGTCTGGTAGCCGTAGAGGTGATGCAGGCACATCACCACTTCTTCCAGCGGTGCATTGCCCGCCCGTTCGCCCAGCCCATTGACCGTGGTGTTGACGTGGGTGGCGCCAAACCGCAGCGCGGCAATCGAATTGGCGGTGGCCAGACCCAGATCGTCGTGGGCATGCATCTCGATTTCGAGATCGGTGGCGGCGCGCAGGCGCGGCATGATCTCGGACACAGTGAAGGGATCGAGAATGCCCAGGGTGTCCGCAAAGCGGAAGCGGCGGGCGCCGGCCTTCTGGGCGGTTTCCATGACCTGCAACACGAAATCCAGCGAGGCGCGGGAGGAATCCTCGCCGCCGACGGCGACCTCCATGCCCATGTCCAGAATCTGTTTGACCCGGCGTTCGACCTGCTGCAACACCCAAGTCCGGCTTTTGCCGATCTTGCCGCGAATCTGGATATCCGACACGGGCACCGAGGCGTTGACCATGGTGACCGGGCAGCGGGCGACCGCTTCGAGATCGGTATCGTGCATGCGGCACCACACGACGAGCCGGGCGTTCAGGCCCATCTGTGCAATGGTACGAATCACATCTTCCTCTTCCTCGCCCATGGCCGGGATGCCGATTTCCAGTTCTGGAACCCCGGCAGCCACCAGGCCTTGCGCGATGGCGATCTTTTCATCCGGACGGAAGGACACGCCCGCCGTCTGCTCACCATCCCGAAGGGTGGTGTCGTGGATGACGGCGATTGCCTGGGGAAGGGGGCCGGTGTCACGCATAGACGGGCGCGAAGGCGTTGTCGGCGAGGATCGGACCGTTCGGCCCCCAGTACGGCGACAGCGCGCGCAGCTGGGTGATGATCGGCGGCGTTTGGGCAATCACCCAGTCCACTTCCGCTTCGGTGGTCTCTCGGGACAGCGAATAGCGAATCGTGCCGTGCGCCGCGGTGTACGGGATGTCCATGGCGCGCAACACGTGTGAGGGTTCCAGCGAGCCCGAAGTGCAGGCGGAGCCCGAGGAGGCGGCGATCCCGACGCGGCTCAAGAGCAGCAGGATGGCCTCGCCTTCGATGTATTCGAAGGAAATGCTGGTCGTGTTCGGCAGGCGCTTGTCTGGATCACCATTGGGGAAGGAAAACGTGACCTGCTCCAGGATGCCGGCTTCCAGCCGATCGCGCAGTTTGCGCACTTCGGTGTTCTCGTAGGCCATGTGTTCCAGCGCGAGTTCGGCGGCCATGCCCAGGCCGATGATGCCGGTGGTGTTTTCCGTGCCGGCGCGCCGACTGCGTTCCTGATGACCGCCACGCAGGAAGGGACGGAACCGGGTGCCGCGACGCACGTACAGCGCACCGACGCCCTTGGGCGCGTGCAGCTTGTGGCCGGAGAGCGAGAGCATGTCGATGGCCGACTCGCTCATGTTCAGCGGGATCTTGCCTACGGCCTGCACGGCGTCGGTATGGAACAGCACGCCTTTTTCCTTCGCCATGCGGGCCATGGTTTCGACGGGGAAGATCGTGCCGGTTTCGTTGTTCGCATACATGATCGAGACGATGGCGACGCGGTCGCTCAGAACCTCG
>DATKTJ010000061.1:0-6695 GCA_035531235.1 Halothiobacillus sp.
GATCCTCGTCCGGTCTTCGTGCTGGCTGAGCAACTTTTCCCGGGCAAGGGCGCGGCGCTGGGTAATGCCTGGCGTACCCGACAATTCGAATACCAGTGGCTGCGTGTCATCTATGGGCGTTACGCGGATTTTTGGCAGGTCACGGATGATGCCCTGGTGTTCGCGGCAGAAATGCTGAAGCTCGACTTGACGCCGGAAAAACGCAGCAAGCTGATGAATGCCTATCTGAATCTCAAGGCCTGGCCCGATGCTTTACCTGCACTGAAAGAGCTAAAGCAGATGGGTATCAAGCTTGCCTTTCTGTCCAATGCAACGCCGAAAATACTGGATGCGGGAATCGTGAATTCGGGGTTGACGGGCATCTTTGATCAGGTTCTGAGCACGGATGCGATTAAAACATTCAAACCCGATCCGCGCGCCTATCAAATGGCGATGGATGCCTACAAACTACCGCGCGAGGAAATTCTGTTCGTTGCATTCGCCGGATGGGACGCGGCAGGCGCAAAGTCGTTCGGCTATCCGACGTACTGGGTCAATCGTCTCGGTCTGCCTCCTGAAAAGCTGGGCGTTTTACCCGATGCGACCGGGAAAAATCTTGCCGATCTGGTGGCTTTCGTGAAAACCACGGCGTAGAGGTGATTTGAGCAATCATGATTGCTCGACCTGTCGTGTCCGTCGTCATAGAAAAACCCGAAGAGCGCCGTAGGTTGGTTTTTCGGCAATCATACCGACTCTTCGGTCGCCACTCGCTTGGCATGTAACTGAATTGGTTTCTTTCTGGTTCTGCCGGAATCAATTCTCAACCTATTGATATATAGAGGAAGAATTGAATGAATTTATCGAGGAATCTTCAGGCGTCGCAAACCAAGTAATGATTTATGGTTTGTTTAACTGATCTAACGATTAAGAACCTCTGATTAACACCCTCGAAAGCCCGGCTGGGCCACGATGAAGTTAATCAGAGGTTCCTTAAGTATCAAATGGAAGCGTGCGAAGACAAGTTCCATGACCAGAATTGAAACGCGCTATCTCATATTAAGCGCGAATCCAGTCCTGGTCATTTATTCATGTCTAGCGACTATGCTAAAGGGAGCGTGGCGGAATTTGAGTCCATTTGAGCGCCTTAATTATGCGCGACCACTGAGTTAATTTTTGTTAACTATTTGATTTAGATTGCTTTTACTTTGTTAGCGCAAGGGCCTTTCTGGCCTTGTCCTACTTCATATTCTACTTTCTGACCTTCGTTGAGCGTTGCATAACCGCCGCCACTTTGGATTTCAGAATGGTGAACAAAAAGGTCGCTGGTGCCATCGTCGGGGGTAATGAAACCAAAACCTTTATCCGCATTGAACCACTTTACTGAACCTGTACTCATATCAAATTTCCTCAAAATATACAAAATCGTTTTAATAATAACACGTATCACGCCTGAAACGTGCTGTTTACCTTTGAAAGATGACTTAAAGTTGATGGGTGTCGCACTTTTGACGGCTCCCGCTCGAAGGCCAGGTCGGGCGTCATTGCGTCAAAAAGCGCCGGGTTGGTCAGAAATGGATCTTCTCGTGCCTTTCCAGCATGTGCACGAATTGCGAAATTTCCTAAAGTGCGTGTTTCGTTTTTTTGTGGTTTGAATCCTGAGCACAATCATCCGCAGCATCCCAGCCCTTATCACTTTTAGCACGCTCAACTTATTGGATCCCAGTAGGTTTCATGGATCTGAAGATTTCTCTTAACTACGGGACTCTGGTGCCTTGCTGTAAATAAAACACCAAGAATCAATCAATTGCCTGACATTCGATATAAGTGTAAGGCTATTCGCGCGTCCTGCTTGATGGATAGGTTAGCTGCCACCGACATTGTGAAGCCTTGTAAAAACGATGGTCGCATGAGCAATGTGGGCGGCAAGAAATCCGATTGATAGGACGAGGTAGAACCACCAGCGATAGGGCGATGGCCAGTGAAGTCGCTGCATTAAAAGAGCCATTCCAAGCAGCCAAATCAGGGGCGTGTAGGCAGGGGCGAGGAAGCCAACCACCGAATGCGACCAGTATGAGTCTGGCGCGGCGATTAAGGGGAGCCAACTGACGAAGTAGGTGGTCAGGCCGATACCAAAAATAGCGATACCAATTTTCTGTGACCTGGTGACCAACTCAAACGGTGCGAAGAATGGGAGCGCAAAAATAGCAATTCGAAAGGCGTTTTCTGTTGTAGACAAAAGAGCGGGAATGTTGAACCAGAATACCTCTGGCGACAAGGAGTCCGGCAGCCGAGAAGAAAGTGCAGCGTTCCAAAGCAGTACAGGAATAAGCAGCCAGCCTACATTCTTCAGATAACGGAGCAGTTGAGTAGACATGGCACTCCTTATGACGGCTAACGTGTCGCTAGGGGCGCGATGAAGGCGAGTGCTAGCGACCGGAGGGTGGGGGATCTAGAGTGTCTTGCGAACATACTCTGTAACCTCGGTCCGAAACAATTGCCCGCCGCAATGGGCGCCAGTCTGAGTATTTCGATCCACAATAAATTCCGCTGCAACACATATCGGGTGGTAGACGGCATATTCAATATGGAGTGATTCGGGGAAATCGACTTTCTTAGGACTCGGGTAGTCCATGGGCTATTCATGCCATTGGGCGAGTGATCGCAACCCGAAAAGGACCGCCTCTCGTTGGTGAGCTGGCAACCGCGAATAGCGCTCAGAAAGTGCCGCAAGATGTTTTTCCATAATCGGGTCCAGCGCTCTAATGTTTGATCTCATCCGCCGCTGGAGCGCACAGCAAGGAGGGAACCCAGGCCTACCAGAGTTGGGGGATGGACGGCACACCGATGTTACGCCGACCATCCCTTGTGTAACGCGCTTAGCCAATGGCCAAATAAACCAGCGGTAACAGAATACTTGCCACGGCGCTGCCGATCAGGGGGAGGAACATCAGGCCGGCCAGCGGTTCCAGCTTGGCCAGACGCAGGGCCGTAAATACCAACACCCCGAGCCAGACGATGGCGAGCAGCATGGCGCCGATAACAATGCCGTAACTGAGCGTGACGACGGCCGCAATCGGCAGGACCAACGACAGCCCCAAGAAGCTGCGCGTTCTCGTATTGTGCGGCGTGGAGATCGAAATCGCATAGGCAAAGGCCGCCCACGACAAGAGATAGGTAAATCCCACAGCGCCCATCTGCGATGAGGCGGGCAGGGTTTGAACGCTACTCGCGCTGCCGGGTGGCGACAGGTGGAATCCCAGCCAGAGCAGCAGCACCGCCACGGCAAGGCTGATGGGCATCCAGATGGCGAGTGCGCGGCGATTGATATCGGGTTCTCGTCCGAAGTGTTCACGCATGGCAATTCTCCTGAGTTTTGTGGGGTGCAATCGCCCAAAAGCGTTGCACCGCGAGTTTGATATCAGCAAGGAACGATACAAGATAGCGTGGGGTGAGGAGCGAAGACCAACGATTTTCACCGGCGTTTTTTCTGTTTGGGTCCGCGCCTTACCCTAACCGAGGTGCTGACCCACCGGAGCCAGTCATCACACTAAGGTCGTCAACCGGCGTGTTAAAGCCGGAGCGAGGCTTCGGCCTTGGGGTGGGCGGCTGTCCATGTCCCGATGCCGGGCCAGCATCTGCGCCGCCGCCTTTTCCATCTTCTTGGTTTGGCGATTGGTAATCGGAGTGGGCGCCGCGCTGGGCCTTGCTGTTATTGCACGGCGGTGTCACGCCGTCGATGGTCCAGATGAGTAACAGCCACTGATCGCTTGAAATCCAAGTCTGTGTGTTCAGTATTTGTTCATCATCTGTCTCATTTCAGCTCCAAAGTCACGATGTTGCTGTTGTGATCACAGGTTCGAGATATGGCCCATTTATCGAGTACTCCACCCCATGCCCGGATCATCGATCCGTTGATCCAAACGGCAAACGGTGCCCCATCTGCTGGGTGTTTGAGTTTACCCATGTTGTAGGGCGTATCGATTACGGCAAGATCCGAGCACGCTCTGGATGGGAGATTGCTGTCGACCAACTGGAACCGGGATCCATCATTCAAAGGCTGGACTTGGATGTGGCCGCCCCACTTGTTTACCCAAACGGGATTACCGATCTCTTTGCCAATTCCAAGCTCGACCATTTTGGCGGGAGTCAGCCCCTTATATCCGCCTTGCGCCGCAGCCATGGCTTTTATGTCATGCACGATGTAAAGAACCCGCTTTACCTCGTGTTTGGCTGGCCAGTACCAGTAGAACGACACTGAAATTGCGGCCCCGATGGCCAGAACGAACAGTATTTTTGGGAAAAACCCGCTAAAGGGTCGCTTCGTTACACCCTCGCCCCGCTCAATTGGGCTGGCCTGGTCTGTTGCGTTGCTCATTGGATATTCAGTTCCTTGGGAAGCCAAAAATTTCAGTAGGACAATAGCTGATTAACCATCCTATGAGAGTCTGACCTCTGAATCACGCAGGTCAAACGGAATACTGCTACATATGAATAAGCAGATGTGAGACAGGACGGATTTTTGGGATTCCGAACCCAGCGGCACGCACAAAGGCTTTCAACCTGAAGCGCATCGTGCCAGTCTACCTGGAACTGACAAACAGCCCTGTGAACTGTGGTCGTTTCCCCACACAGTCACTTGAACTTGAAGCCCTTTTTCTCTAGAAATGACCTCATATGAGGACGTGCGGGTTTGCTCATCATCGCTGATATCTGACGTGTCCACGTCTCGTCTCTGGAACCACTCGAGCGATTTTGGTAGTAGTCACCACAGATTTCGTTGTACCTGACCAGCTCCGCCTCGCTGTCATGATACCGCTCCTCTTTAAGAACCACGTCCACCGGCAATCTGGGCTTCTGTTCCTGCGCTCCTGCCGGATAGCCAAGACACATGCCGAATACCGGATAAACCTGTTCAGGAATCCCCAGAAGCGCACACACTTTTTCCGGGTCGTTACGGATGCCCCCAATGAATACGCCACCCAGACCCAGTGATTCCGCGGCAATCATCGCGTTCTGAGCGGCGAGGCTCGCATCCACCGTGGCGATGACAAACTGCTCCGTGAACCCGGATACCATCTCCGATTTTTCATAAGCACAGGCAGTCTCGGCTCTTTTCAGATCAGCGCAGAAAACAAGAAAAACCGGACTTGTTTCCACCCAACTTTGGGAACCGGCCAGTGCCGCAATCTGCTTTCGTGTTTTATCGTTCCGCACCCGAATAACCGTGTATGCCTGAACGAAATTTGATGTAGAAGCACAGCCAGCCGCTTCAATAATAGCGCGCACCATTTCATCACTAACCGGTTCCGGTGTGAATTGCCGTACTGAACGGTGATTTTTTAGTAATTTTATAACCTCATTCATGTCGAGCGTATTCCTTAAAACCATGAGTTTGAAAATAGGGTGATCAATAATCAGCTACCGCCAAGCTTAGCCGAGGAGGCGCGAAAGCGCCGACGTCAGATCGCCGGGATCGAAGAAGGCCCTTTCGACCGGTGTCAATGACACCTCGACGGCGGTGATGTGTGGGGTTGTCCAAAGATCATGGCTTTCTGAAGTATAAAGTGATCCCTAGGTAGCCATTGTGGTTAGTGAATTCTGAGAAAAATTCAGTGACCCCATTTGATTGAAGCAGGAACAACACCTTGTTCATCTGGTATGAATTCATCTGCATTTCTGGATCGCGACCTGAAAATTTTCGATGCAAGCCAGAAATCGGGCGTCGAAGGGCCTCTATGACGCCTGAAGAAAGTGGCTTTGCCCCCAAAGTCTGCCGATACTTTTCGCGTGCGTACGTCAGATGAATGGCGCCGCAACCCCCTTTACTCAACAATTCGAGCAGTTGTTCTATAAAGGCAAGCCCGCGTTCTGCGGGAATGTGTTGCAAAACAATGAAAGTATTAACGAACGAGAACGTCTCCCGTTCGGCCGCCAGTTCGGATAACCGCTCGCAAAGACGCAGATTCCCGACATTCAATCGCTGCGCGTTAACCGTTGTCTCACGAAGCATGGACGGCGAAATATCAACGCCGACAACAGTCGTAAAATATTGGGCCAAGGGAATTGCCAACCGACCGACACCGCACCCGAAGTCAAGAGCCTTGATACGTGGCGGGGCGGTAAGGTGCCGGTCAATGTTCATAAGCACCCGGCCGACATCTGCGTTGCCTGATGCGAAAAATTCGTTGAGCGCAGTATCGCTCAGCGTTTTTCCACGAAAGCGTTCGTCTGCGAGATCTGTATTCATAGGTGGAGTCTAGCGTGGTAGGTTTATTTTGTGACGCCTAATGCATGAGCTAACCCGCCGCGGGAGCGCGCGGCGCGGAGGGAACCCAACAGCGCAGCCGGTAGGCGGCCGGGTTGAGCGATGGGTTAGGCATTTGAGTATTCTGCATCTCGCCACGACCCGCCATTAACCAATATGAGATTGCCTTGCGTATTTTTGTGACGAATGGTGAATAACGCTTTGACTTCGGCATCAGAAAGAAAGTTGTTGGCGTTCTCCCTCGTTTCGAACTCTAGCACCACCAAGGTTTCCGGCTGCCATTCGCCCTCAATAACCTCAGGACGAACACCCTCGACCAAGTATTTACCATTGTGTTTGTTGATAAATGCGGGAATCTTATCGACGTACTCCATAAATGCATGGAGATCCGTAATTTTGAAATCCAGAACCAAATATGCTTTCACAGCCGAATAACCATCTTTATTCATGC
>DATKTJ010000062.1:0-43207 GCA_035531235.1 Halothiobacillus sp.
ATGAGCGCGGTACCCAGTTGGCCCGACAGTGCGAACAAGCGCTCAAGGAAGCTGAGCGGCGGATCGATGCCCTTTCGACCGCAGATACGCCCGAGACGCTCCCGGACAGCCCGACCTCGGCGAAAGATTTCTTTCAATGAGCCCCCCCCTGAACGCCTCGGTTCTCGGTGCCCCTCGGACACTCGCCGAATTTCCACAATGGCACGCGGATTTTCGGCGGGTCTTCGAGGATCGGTTGATTACGACGCTCGCTCCGTTCCTAGCGGAAATGCCAACACGTCTGAGCGAGGCCGTTCGCTACGCAGTACTCGATGGCGGCAAGCGGTTACGGCCCATGCTGGTCGTGCTGGGATTCTCACTGACTGCCTCGTCCGGTGCACGAGGCGCCCTACCTGATCTATCAGCTGCCGAGCTGGAGGCGCTATGGCCGGCCGCGATCGCCATCGAATTGATTCACGGCTATTCCCTCATTCACGATGATCTGCCCGCCATGGACAACGACGACCTGCGGCGCGGCAAACCCACCGTCCATCGGGCCTTTGATGAGCCGACCGCTATCTTGGCGGGCGATGTCCTGCAAACCCTGGCGTTCGACCTCCTGGCCCAAACACCTGCCACAGGAAAAGCGGCATCCGAGCTCCAGCTGACCTGGGTTCGACTGCTGGCCCGAGGCGCCACGGACATGGTCAGTGGCCAACAACTCGACTTGACACCGCCGACTCAGGCGCCGAAAGAAGACGATCTTGGCCGGATGCACCGCTTGAAAACCGGCGCCCTGCTTCGTTCGGCTCTGCTGATGGGCGCGGCAACCGCCCAACCTGATGACCCGTTACATGCGATTCTGGATCGGTTTATCGGCCCGCTGGGCCTGGCTTTCCAGATTCAGGACGACATTTTGGACGCAACCGGCACCGCCGCCCAGTTGGGCAAGACGCCGGGCAAGGATGCCGCCCAAGCCAAATACTCGTATGTGACTGTCCTGGGGCAAAGCACGGCCCAACAACGACTGGAAGAAGCAATTGAAGATGCGCTGGCTGCCCTCACCCCCTTGGGGGATGCCGCAGAGCCGCTGCGCGCCTGCGCGGATTTCGTGTTGACCCGGAACCACTGATGCCGACAAGTACTCCCGCCCCTTCCGATCTGGATCTGCTCAGCCTGATCGAGTTGCCCGAAGACCTGCGCCGCATGCCCAAACGGCAATTGATCAACATTGCCGCACAACTGCGGGCACAGTTGATCGACAGCGTGGCGCAGACGGGCGGTCATCTGGCCGCCAATCTCGGCGTCATCGAACTGACGATCGCCCTGCATTACGTATTCAACACCCCGGACGACCGTTTGGTGTGGGACGTGGGGCATCAGGCCTACGGGCATAAAATGCTTACCGGTCGACGCGCGGCCATGGCGAATCTGCGAATGCGTGATGGCCTCTCCGGATTCACCCGGCGTAGCGAAAGCGCCTTCGATGCTTTCGGTGCCGGGCATTCAAGCACGTCGATCAGCGCCGCTCTCGGCATGGCGGTGGCGGCCCAACTGCGGGGCGAATCCCGCCGTGCGGTGGCCATCATCGGTGATGGCGCGCTGACGGCGGGGCAAGCCTTCGAAGCGCTCAACCACGCCGGCGAACTGCAAAGCGATCTCCTGGTCGTGCTCAACGACAATGAGATGAGCATCTCACGCAATGTCGGCGCGTTGACCGAGCATCTGACCCGTCTGCGCAGCAATCCGATGATCAACCGGCTCCGTCAGGGCGGACAGGCGCTGTTGGCACACGGCGGCCCCTTGGGCGAGTTGCTCAACACCACCCGGGTCGGCCTGCGCGATGGCGTCAAGCACATGCTGGGCGTGACCAGCCTGTTCGAGGAACTGGGCTTTCAGTATTTCGGCCCGATCGACGGCCATGACCTGCCTGCCCTGGTCGACACCCTGCAAAACCTGCGCGAACAGACCGGTCCCCGTCTGCTGCATGTCGTCACCCAGAAAGGCAAAGGCTTCAATGCCGCCGAACGTGATCCCGTTCGCTACCACGGCGTCGGAAAATTCAACCCGAAAATCGAACCCCTGCCCACTGCGCCCGGCACCCCGGCCAAGACCTGGACCCAGGCCTTCAGCGACTGGCTGACCCATCAGGCGGAAAATCCGGAGATGGTCGTCATTACCCCGGCCATGATCGAAGGCTCGGGACTTGCCGACTTTGCCCAACGCCATCCGACGCGCTGCTTCGATGTCGGCATTGCCGAACAGCACGCGGTGACCTTTGCGGGCGGACTGGCGGCCGAAGGTCTTCGCCCCGTGGTAGCCATCTATTCGACCTTTTTGCAACGCGCCTGGGATCAGGTGATCCACGATATCGCCCTGCAGAATCTGCCGGTCCTGTTCGCCGTGGATCGTGCGGGCCTCGTTGGCCCGGACGGCGCCACCCATGCGGGCAGCTTCGATCTGGCCTTCGGTCAAGCCGTCCCCAATCTCAGGCTGGCCGTACCGTCCGACGAACACGAGCTCAAGACGGCGCTGGATCTCGGCATCCAACTCGATGCCCCCGCACTGGTCCGTTACCCGCGCGGTGACTGTCCGGCCGATCTTGGTGGCGAGCCGCCCGCCACCCCGTTCGGGCTGCGGGTGCGGCGCTCTGCCGAAGACCCGGACCAGAGCCTGCTGATCGTGGCGCTGGGTTCCAAGGTACGGGCTGCGTTACAGGCCAGCGAAAACCTGCCCGCGACCGTCGTCGATCTGCGCTGGGCCAAACCCATCGACTGGGAGGCGCTGACCCCGTTGATTCGCACCCATGCGGGCTGGGTGATCGTCGAGGAAGGCAGCAAACTCGGCGGCATCGGCGCCACACTCATAGCCACCGCAGCCGAAAACGGGCTCTATCGCCCCGTGCGCCACCTCGCCCTGCCCGATTTCTTTATCGAACATGGCACGCGTGGAGAGTGTCTGGCCGATGGCGGACTTGACGTCGATGGTCTACACAGTAGGATGTCCGATTTTTTACGGCAGATTCTTCCTGCCAGCAGTGCCGCCCAATGAATACGAACATGAACGATCCGGCCGATAGGTCGGCAGCCGCCAAAGGCCAATTCACCCTGAGTGTCGAGGTGGAGTTTGCGGCAGCCCACCATTTACGCGACTACGAGGGCAATTGCGCTCGATTGCATGGTCATAACTGGAAAGTCATCGTCGAGATGACGGGCGCCCGTTTGAACGCAGTCGGCATGGTCGTCGATTTCAAGACCATGAAGAAGGCCGCCCGCGCGGCGGCCGAACAGCTGGATCACCGGTATCTGAACGAGATACCGCCCTTCGATACGATCAATCCCACCGCCGAACACATTGCCGTGTGGTTCTTTGACGAACTCAGCGTCACACTCAACCAGCCAACGGCCCGGGTGAGTGCCATCACCATCTGGGAAAACGATCGGTCCGCCGTGACCTATCGCGCCTGAACCCATTCGCGACCTCGCTTAGGAACCCGCCATGACGCTTTCCGCCATACCCGATGTGCAATCCTCGTTCGATCCGCGCAATACCGCCATCGACCAGGTCGGCATCCGGGCCATCAAACATCCCCTGGTTCTGACGGACGGCGACCACCGCCAGCACACGATCGCTGAATGCGCGCTCACTGTCGGCCTGCCCGCAGACAAAAAAGGCACGCACATGTCGCGTTTTGTGGCGCTGCTGAATGCCGAAACCCTGCAGCTGTCCGTTGCCAGTCTGCCGGACTGGACCCGACGCATGGCCCAGTTGCTGGATGCCCATCAGGCCGAAGCCCAGTTCACGATGCCGTTCTTTCTTGAAAAGACCGCACCGGTCAGCGGCCAGAAAGCGTTGATGGATTACGAACTGACGCTCAGCGGACACCTGTTGGCAACCGGCCAGATGGAAACCCGGGTTCAACTCGTCGTCCCCGTCACCAGCCTGTGCCCCTGCTCCAAGGAGATTTCGGCCTACGGCGCCCACAATCAGCGCTCGCATATCACGGTGACCGCTCGTATATCCGACCCGGCGCTCTCACTGGCCGACCTGATTCGCCGCATCGAGGATCAAGGTTCCTGCGCGCTCTGGGGCCTGCTCAAACGCACTGATGAAAAATTCATCACCGAGTACGCCTTCGACAATCCGAAATTCGTCGAGGACATGATTCGCGACGTGGCCAATACCTTGGCGGATTACCCCGGCCTTTCCGGCTTTCGGGTCACGGTCGAAAATTTTGAATCCATTCACAATCACTCGGCCTGGGCCGTGATTGACCGAATGGGCTGATCGCCCCCCAAATACCATCGGTCAGGGCAACTCCAGCCATGCCGAACCCAGCAAAGCCAGGGTGTTTCGATACAGCTGTTCGGCCACCACCGCTTCCTCCTGCCCGAAGAGCGCCGCCAGCACGGTGAGAGGCTCCCGAATAAAAGCAGGCTCATTGCGTTCGCCGAGGTGCGCGTGACCGGGCTGATTGGGGGCGTCCGTTTCCAGCAGCAAGGACGTCAACGGCAAACCTGCCACCACCTGACGCAGCCGCGTCGCACGCGGATGGGTAATCGCCCCACCCACGCCCAGATAAAACCCCTGCGCGACAAATTGCGCGGCTTGCTGCGCCGAGCCGACAAATCCGTGCACCACACCCCGCAACCCCGGTCTTTGCCGAATGGCCTTCAATAATAAATCCGCCGATTTACGTTCGTGCAGAATCACCGGCAAATCCCAGCGAAGTGCCCGTTCCAGTTGCCCATGGAATAGATCCTGTTGGCGCTGGAGGATCGGCATGTCGGCTGCACAGTCCAGGCCGATCTCCCCAATGGCCACCCGATCCGCCCGGTGGGTATCCAACCACCGATCCAGGGCCTGCAAACCGGTGTCACCGTCCACACGATCGGCCCACCAGGGATGAATGCCGAATGCCAACCCCACCGGCATGCCGAACTGCCGGACCTGCCCGGCCACGGATACCTGCCGGGGCCATCGGTCCGGCGACACGCCCACGCTCACCACCCCCGAAACCTGGGCCGCACACATGCGTTCAACCAATCCGGGCAAATCGTCTGCAAAGACTCCTTCCTCAAGGTGACAATGGGAATCAACTATGCGCATAATCAAGCTCGATTTGGTTTGGAAAAAGCGTGGGACTCGTCCCCTATCGCCAGACACTATTTGATATTCGCCCCCAAAGTCAGGGAAGCGCCCACGGATAGACACTCAAGGAATCGTCGGGCCTGCCGATTTAATGTGTCATAGACCTTGCGACTAAAAAAGGAGTCTTTTTGAACCTAACGACCCTGATCGGAATTTTGAGCGGTTTTGGCATTGTGATCGGCGCCATTTTCCTGTCGTCCAACAACGTCGCCGATTACTTCAATTTCCCCAGCCTCTTTCTCGTGCTGGGCGGGACCATTGCCGCCACGCTCATCAGCTACCCGCTCAACGAGGTCCTGCGTGTGTTCCGGATTTTTGCGATCGTGCTGCGCAACGAACGCCTGTATGCGGAACGCGATATTGCCGAACTCGTCGAAGTCGCCAAACTCAAGTTTCAGGGCGAGATCAACCGAGCCGACGAAAAACTCAGCCGCATCAAGAACCCCTTCCTGCGCACGGGCACGCAAATGGTGCTCGATGGCGCAACCAATGAAGACATCATGACCCTGCTGCAGTGGCGGATCGGGCGGATGCGGGCCCAGGAACGCGCCGAAGCACAGATCTTCCGGACCATGGCCACCTTTGCTCCCGCCTTCGGCATGTTGGGCACCCTGTTGGGGTTGATCAACATGCTGCACGCCATGGATGCCGCCCATTTTGCGGAAATCGGGCAGAATATGGCCCTGGCCCTGATCACCACACTGTACGGCATCCTGCTGGCCAATATGCTATTCAAACCGATCGCGCTGAAACTGGAGCGGCGCACTGAACAGCGCGTCATGGTGATGAACATGATGGTCGAAGGCGTCATGTTGATGCAGCAACAGCGCTCGCCCGCGTTTATCCGCGAGACGCTGCAATCGTTCCTGGCCCACAGTGAAGACGAGTTGCGGGAAACGTCCAATTCGAACGGCAAGCGGCCAGCCACGGGCCGTTCCCCCCGCACACGATGAGCACGACGAGCCAAACGGCGACGGAAGCCCCCGATGCCGAATTGATCCGCCAGCAGATTCAGGCAGAAATCAATCTGGCGAACCAAAACGTTGCATTCACCCGGCCTTGGCATGAGGGCTGGGAAGCGGATGTGCAGATCATCGAGGACGATCAATCCTACTGGCTGCTGACGATGGTCGATTTGATGACCCTGCTACTGACCCTGTTTGTGCTCCTCGCCGCTTATGCCTACCAGAGCAAGGACGCCACCGTCACCACCCCCAGCAGCAGTGGCACCGCCGTCCAGGCCCAGGCCAAGGTCGACCGGACACCGACCCCACAGACCGGCCCTACGCCCACGACCGCAACCTCGCCGGGCGAGACGCCGACGCAAGGGCACATCCCGCAGGCTGGCGATGCATTGATCGGCAAAGCCGGTACCAGTCCACTCGAACCACACCCCTTGCCACCAACGGCGACCCGGCCGGACGAACCCCCTGTGGACAACAAGGCCACGGATCAACAGGCCAAAAACCTGTTTGCCGGACTCGGGCAGGATGTCGATGTCTCTGTCGTCAAAGGCCGCGTCAACCTGCGCGTCAAGGACAACATCCTGTTTTCCTCCGGTGACGCCACGCTCTCGGGACCCGGGCAAACGCTGATCAACAAACTGGCCGACCGCCTAAAAACAGGCACTTACCCAATATCCGTTCAAGGGCATACCGATGATCGCCCTATCCATACCCTGCAATACCCATCCAACTGGGAGCTCTCCGCCGCCCGGGCAGCATCTGTCGTGCAGCAACTGATCTCTCAAGGGGTTCAACCCGGTCGACTGAGTGCAGTCGGGTACGCCGATACGCATCCCCTTGTCCCCAACACCACCTCGACCGGGCGGGCAGAAAACCGGCGGGTCGACCTGGAGCTGCAACTGCCCGCTCAAGCCGCATCGGCACTCCGCCCCACAACAGGTACCCCATGACTCCTACCGCCCCACTCGTGGACCCTGACTGGCACCTTCACGCACAACTGCTGGCCGATAGCATTCCGATCGCTCAACTACCGATCTGTGCCCTACGCCTGCTGGACGATCAGCGCTTCCCCTGGGTGCTACTGATTCCCCGCATTTCTGCCGCCAGCCAGTGGCTGGATGTACCGCTGGCCATACAGCACCGGATCCTGGATGAAATCCAGCAGGTCAGCCAAGTATTACAGATTCTATATGCCCCGGACCGGATCAATCTGGCCACGATCGGCAATCGGGTTGAACAATTACACATTCACTGCATTGTCCGGCACAAGGATGATCCGACTTGGCCCGATGTCGTCTGGGGGCAGGGACAACGCGAATCCTACAGCCCACTTCAAAGACTCGCACGCGCCAATGCAATCGGCGCTGGACTCAAGTCGATGTCTCAGCCAAACTCCTGAATATCGTCTGAAGGGAGCTCCTGGATCGGAAATCCCGCCATGACGAAATAATTAATGGATCACAAACATGCCATAAGGATGTCGGGTTATGCGCAGTATTCCACTCTCTATCCAGTTTTTGCTGTTTCTTGGCCTGCAGGTTGCCCTGAGCGTCGGCCTCGTCTTCTATCTCAATGCCCTGGCCGATGGCAACTACCAAACCTTCCAGCGGGCCAGCTCCGGTTTCGTGCAATCGAGCAAAACCATCGAATCGCTCCGCAAGGCGTTTGCGCAATCCAGTGCGGACATCGAACAGGTCGTCAACACGCTCCGGCCCGGTGAGCGGATTGACGTCAGTGCTCAGGTTGTAAGCCTGCAACAACTGGCGGCAGCCGTCCGGACCGATGTCGCACTCGATAATCTCCGGTCTTCAGCCTATAGCCAGATCAACCAGCTTTCCCAAAGCATCGATCATCAGGCGCAACTGTTGATCCAGGCAGCAGCCAAAACAGCGACGGCCGGCCCATCTGAAGTCCGCGATCTGCAGAACAAGCTACGCATCGAGCGCAACCGGATCATGGTGGATGATTTCAGTGGGCTGATCAGCGCCGCGAACAGCAATCTGGAAGACACCATGCAGATGCTGCGAGGCTCAACGGCATCGGTGAGCCAACAATATCAAACCCTGCTCGTCCTGTTTATCCTTCTCCAGATCGGTCTGATGATCACCGCGCTGCTCTACTTCAATCACCAGATCAAGCAGCTCGCAGATATCACCGACCGCTTGATCGACGGGGAAGCCACGGCTGCCTTGCCCCAACAAAAACGTCATGACCAGATCGGTCGTCTGGCCCGCGCCGTCCAGCATTTCCGGACGACCCTGATCACCTTGTCCGACTCACGCGAACAATTGAAAGCGATCCTGAAGAAACACGATCAGGAAACCCTCAATCGCCGCAAGGCCGAGAAACAACTCACCCTGGCCGCATCGGTGTTCGACAACGTGCAGGAAGCCGTATTGCTGACCGATATAACCGGTCACGTGATACGGGCCAACCAGGCAGCCCTGGACTTGCTCAAATCCACGGAAAAACAGCTCGCCAGCAAACCATTGTTACAACATTTGCTGACGGGCAGCGAAAAGGTCGTCGAACCACTCTGGACCCAGGTTCTCGAGCACGGCCGTTGGCAAGGCGAAGTACAGTTCAAACCGGACAGCTATAGCCCTCCCATCACCGCATTGATCTCGGTCAAGCTGGTTGGCGAGGCGCGGGAAGGACGAGGTCACGTCATCGTCGTCCTCAACGACCATACCGATATTCGGAACCGCGAAGCGGAAATGATCTTTATGGCCCAGCAGGATTTGGTCACGGGTCTGTATAACCGACATTTCTTTTCCTCGCAGGGCGCAACACGCATTACAGACAGACCCGCCGAGGTCTTCGGGCTGATTCTGATCGGCCTCGACAATTTCAAGGCGGTCAACGATGCCTTGGGTCATCGTGATGGCGACCGGGTACTTGTCGAAATCGGACGGCGTCTCGCCAAGCTCGTCGACACCCGTGACGTGCTTTCCCGCGTCGGTGGGGATGAGTTCGCCTTCTACTTCTCGCCATCAAACGACGAAGATCTGGAGACCAAAACCAAGGAAAAGGCGGAGGAAGTGCTGTCCATCATCCACCAACCGATCCAGATCGACGGCTATAACATTACCCTTAAGGCCAGCGCGGGTATGAGCCTGTATCCGAACGACGCAGACAACATCGAGGATTTGCTCAAAACCAATGACATCGCCCTGCATATGGCCAAGACACAAGGCGGCAATCAGCTTTATCTCCGGGGCACCCAGGCACAAAATCAGGCCCGTCGCCGGTTTGTGCTCCAACAGGCGCTCGACAAGGCGCTGGGCAACCGGGAACTGCGTCTGGTCTATCAACCGCAGGTATCGCTGGCCAGTGGTGAAATCGTCGGATTTGAAGTGCTGATGCGTTGGCGACACGGTGGGGAGTGGATATCACCGAACGAGTTCATCCCGCTCGCCGAGGAAAACGACCTCATCATCCTCTTTACCGAATGGGCCTTCACCGAGAGTTGCAAGCGGATGCGCGAATGGCAACGTCAAACCGACAGACAGTTCATCCTCTCCATCAATATTCCGCCACGACTGTTGCTTATCGACAAGATCGACCAGCGCCTGGATGCGATTGCACGCAAGGCAGGCCTGCCTCTATCCTCAATTACGCTTGAAATCACCGAAAGCAGCTTCGGCAGCGACCCGGGGATGATGTCTACCCAACTGCACCAGTTGGCCATGCGCGGCTTCACCATCGCCATCGACGATTTCGGAACGGGGTACTCTTCGTTGGCCTATCTGAGCTCGCTGCCCATCACCAAGATCAAGATCGACAAGACGTTCGTCGACAACATCTACAGCAACCGGGAATCCTACAAACTGCTGGGTTCCATCCTGGCCATGGCACAAACGCTCGAATTCGACGTCGTCATCGAAGGGGTCGAGCACAATAACCAGTTGCTGCTGCTCAAGAAACTGGACGTCCGTCTGGATATTCAGGGCTTTGTCTTCGAACCGCCACAAAACGAGGATTTCTGGGAAGGCATGTTCATCAACAACAAGGTGCCCACCTACCCCGTTCCCGAAATCATGTCGACGAAATCACTGAAACCCACGGCGTCGAACTGACCCAGCCCACACAGACATCGGCGCAAGACCCGAGCGGGTCTTGCGTCAGTGGGCTTCCGCCCAGCTGTGCCCAACCCCGATACCGACGTCCAGGGGCACATGCAGTTCTGCGGCCCCGCTCATTTCCCGCCGAATGATTTCCCTGACCGCCTCGACCGAGGCCGTCGGCACCTCAAAAACCAGCTCATCATGCACCTGCAGAATCAGCGTCGCCTTCTTCGGTTCGACCAGCAGGGCGTGCAGCCGAATCATGGCGCGCTTGATGATGTCGGCGGCCGTGCCCTGCATCGGCGCATTGATCGCGGTACGTTCGGCGTATTGCCGACGTTGACCATTGCGACTGTGAATCTCGGGCAGATAGAGCCGACGACCGAACAGGGTCTCAACATACCCTTGTCGGCGTGCCAGCTGACGCATGCGCTCCATGTAATCGGCGACGCCCGGATAGCGTGCGAAATAACGATCAATATAATCCTGCGCCTCTGTACGGCCCACATCGAGCTGCTTGGCCAGACCAAACGCCGACATGCCATAAATCAAACCGAAATTGATCGCCTTGGCCGCCCGGCGCTGGTTATCGCTCACTGCCGCTTCCTCCAGGCCGAACACTTCTGCCGCCGTTGCGCGATGGATATCCTCCCCCTGCGCGAAGGCCGCGACCAGGCGTTTATCTTCGGACAAATGAGCCATGATCCGCAATTCGATCTGGGAATAATCCGCAGCGATCAGCGTCTTGCCGGGCGCGGCCACAAAGGCCAGCCGAATCCGTCGGCCCTCCTCGCTGCGAATCGGGATGTTCTGCAGATTCGGGTTTGAGGAAGACAGGCGGCCAGTGGCCGTCACCGCCTGATGGAAGGCGCTGTGAACCCGTCCCGTCTCCGGGTGAATTTCCTCGGGCAGGCGGTCGATGTAGGTCGTCTTCAGCTTCGTCAGCCCGCGGTAATCCAGGATCAGCGCCGGCAGCGGATGACGATCGGCCAGCTCGGACAGCGTCTCTTCATCGGTGGAAGGTTCGCCTTTCGGAGTTTTTTTCACCACCGGCAACTTGAGCTCCTCGAAGAGCAGTTCCTTGAGTTGCTTGGTCGATCCGAGGTTGAATGGCCGGCCAGCCACCTGGATCGCTTCCTGTTCGACCGCTTCGATCCGCGCAGCGATCACCACACCCTGTTCGGCCAATTGCTGCCGGTCGATCAGTACGCCCGCACGCTCCATGGCACACAATACCGGGATCAGGGGCCGCTCGATCTCCTCATAGACCTGCCTCAGGCGGCCTTCCTGCACGATCCGGGGCCACAGCGTCTTGTGCAGCTGCAAGGTCACATCGGCATCCTCGGCGGCATAGGGTCCGGCCTGCGCCAGCGGCACCAGATCGAAGGTCAGGGCCTTCGCCCCCTTTCCCGCGACCTCCTCGAACGTCATGGTCGTCCGGCTCAGGTATTTCGCGGCCAGGGAATCCATATCGTGCCGAGAAGCCGTGGAATCCAGCACATAGGACTCCAGCATCGTGTCAAAAGCGATGCCCCGTAAGGTGATGTCGTGATTGGCCAGAACATGCCGGTCAAATTTGGCATTCTGCAGAATCTTTGGACGCGACTCATCCTCCAACCAGGGCCGCAACGCCGCCAGCACCTGATCCCGATCCAACTGCTCGGGCGCGCCGTCATAACGATGGGCCAGAGGCAGATAGGCCGCCTCGCCGGAAACGACCGCAAAGGAAATCCCGACGATCCGCGCCGTGAAAATATCCAGCGAATCGGTTTCGGTATCGAAGGCGGCCAACGGGGCCGCCATCAGTTTCTCACGCCAGGTGTCCCAGGCCGCCTGGGTCAGAATCGTCTCATAGCTATTCGGCACATCGTCTAGCCCCAGGCTCGGCTGATGCGATGTTCCGGACGAAGCGGGCGCCGATGACGTTTCGGCAGGACGGTCTTCGGTCTGAAGCGCATTGAATTGTCGACGCAGGGTATTGAGGCCATACCGTTCGGCCAGGGTTCGAACCTGTTCGGCATCCGGGTCTTGCAGAATCAGATCACCCTCGGCAATCGACAGATCGCAATTCGTGCGAATCGTCACGAGATCACGAGCGATGGGCAGAAAGGGCAGGCTGGCCCGGAGCGATTCCCCGACCTTGCCGGCAATCTGATCCGCGTTCGCCATGATCGCATCGAGACTGCCCCACTGCTTGAGCCACTTGGCAGCCGTTTTCGGCCCGCAACCCGGCACGCCCGGCACGTTGTCCACGGTATCGCCGACGAGCGCAAGGTAGTCGATGAACTGCGCCACGGTAACGGCATACTTGGCCTCGACAGCGGCCGCATCCAGGGTCGTGTTGGTCATGGTATTCACCAGACGAACGCCGTCGGTCACCAATTGGGCAAAATCCTTGTCGGCGGTCGCCAACAGCACCGGCACACCCGTTTCATGGGCCTCACGCATCAGGGTGCCAAGCACATCATCGGCCTCCACCCCGGGTACACAGAGCAGGGGGTAGCCCAAGGCTTCGACCAGTTCGTGCAGCGGCGCGATCTGCACCCGCAAATCATCGGGCAAGGGGGGCCGGTGGGCTTTGTAATCCGGGTAGATCTCGTCGCGGAAGGTCGGCCCGGGGGCATCAAACACCACCGCCATTTGTATGGGATCTTCCTCCCGTCGCAATTTTTGCAGCATGTTGACCACGCCATGAATCGCGCCTGTCGGGAAACCATCCGGCCCCGTGAGCGGGGGCAGCGCATGGAAGGCCCGGAACAGGAATGAACTCCCATCGACCAGAATCAAGGGCTTATGATCGGATTTTCGTGAAGCGGCAAACAGATCAGGCATGATTAATCATCGAAATTTGGCGTGAAGATCGGTACTATGCCACAGCCTGCGTGCCCGGACGGAGATCGTGGGAGCACGGGTCCGAATCACGAACCCGGTTTTCATTCGTCAGGAATCGATGAACGGCCCTGTGCCGCCGCCCCATGCCACCCAAAATACACCCGAACATCATGAGCCCAACCATTCCCAATCACCCTTCTCGACTCGACAAGCGCGAGCGACTGAGCCATGAATCCTGGAAGGTTTTCCAGATCATGGCCGAGTTCGTTCAGGGTTATGAGACGCTGGCCAGCATCGAACCGGCCGTGTCGATTTTCGGCTCGGCCCGGTTTGCGCCCGATCACCCGCATTACTTGATGACGGTCGAGATTGCACGCCTGTTGTCCGATGGCGGTTTTGCCGTGATCTCCGGTGGTGGCCCCGGGATCATGGAAGCGGCCAACAAGGGGGCGAAGGAAGGCGGCGCACCCAGTGTCGGGCTCAATATCAGCCTGCCACACGAACAGAATGACAATGCGTATCAGGACGTCTCCCTGCACTTCAAGCATTTCTTTGCCCGCAAGGTCATGTTCGTGAAGCATGCCTCGGCCTACGTCATCATGCCCGGTGGTTTCGGCACCCTGGATGAAATGGCGGAAATCCTGACCCTCGTGCAGACCGGTAAATCCCGGCGCATTCCGATCATCCTGGTCGGTTCCGAATTCTGGTCGGGACTGCTGGACTGGTTCCGCAGCACCCTGCTCACGGAAGGGACCATCAGCCCGTCGGACATGGAGTTGATGACGATCTGCGATGATCCCCAGACGGTGATCGACACTATCTTCGATTTCTACCGGAATCGGGATGTCGGTGCGACCGCCGAAGAGCAGCAGAAACTGCTCGATCTCTAACCCGCCCACCATTCAAGGCTATCGGAACATACGTCCATGTCGGTTTTCACCACGGTTAATGAACATCAACTCGTCGAATTCCTCCAACAATTCGACGGCGGTACCCTCCAATCCTTCGAAGGCATTGCGGCGGGTATCGAAAACACCAATTACTTCGTCACGACCGATCGTTACGCCCTGGTGTTAACCCTGTTCGAACACCATCAGCCCGACGAGCTCGGTTATTTCCTGAATCTGATGGCTTATCTTGCCGAACATGACATACCCACGGCACATCCGATGCCCACTCGGTCGGGCGCGTTTTTAAGCACCCTGAATGGGAAACCGGCGGCCCTCGTCAAACGACTGACCGGTCGGGCCGTCGACGCGCCAAACGCGACGGAATGCCGGACCGTGGGCGAAGCGTTGGGACGATTTCATCAAGCCAGCCAGGGCTTCGGCGAATTCCGCACGCCGGATCGTGCATTGCCCTGGGCACTGGAAATGCGAACGGTCCTTGCCGAGCATCTGAGCCCGGCGGATCGGGATCTGCTGGATGAAGAACTGGCCCTGCAAGTACAGCACCCCCGAGAACACCTGCCCAACGGAGCCATCCACGGCGATCTTTTCCGCGACAATGTACTCTTCTCGGCAGGTCGCCTCACCGGCATCATCGATCTGTATTACGCCTGCAATGACGCCTTCGCCTACGACCTCGCCGTGGCCCTCAACGATTGGTGCCGACAGGACGATCACCGCCTGAACGAAACGCTTGCCCACGCCATGATGCAAGGCTATCTGGCCGAACGTCCGCTTAACCCGGACGAAATCCATGCGCTGCCGCTGCTGCTGCGTGCTGCGGCCCTGCGTTTCTGGCTATCCCGCATGAAAGACACCTGCTTCCCACGTCCCGGTGAGCTGACCTTCTGCAAGGATCCGACCGAATTCCACAGCCTGCTCATGCATCATCGGCAGGATACGACAGCCTGCCAGCGCTGGATGACCCCATGAACGTGCTGCAACGCATGATCAGCATTCTCGACCCCATCAACGAATACCTTGGCCGGGCCATAGCCACCCTGGCCCTGGTTCTGGCCGCCATCGTCTTCGCCATCGTGGCCCTGCGCTATGGTTTTCACACCAGCAACCAGTGGCTGTCCGAGTCCATGATCTACGCCCACGGCATGCTGTTCATGCTGGGCATGGGGTATACCCTTCGACACGATGGCCATGTGCGGGTTGATGTCTTGTCGCGCCACTTCAGCCCCCGTGGGGCCGCCTGGCGGGAACTGTTCGGCACGATCTTCCTGTTGTTCCCCGTGAGCCTGTTCCTGCTCATCATGAGCATCAATTATGTCGCGGCAAGCTGGTCCATTCATGAAGGTTCGATGGAACCGGGCGGCATTCCCTACCTGTACCTGCTGAAAACCCTGCTGATCATCATGCCGATCCTGCTGATGATCCAGGGGCTAACCGAAGCGCTGCGCGCCATCGAGATCCTACGGCAGCACCATCCCGATCTACCGGATCATCCGGATACACGGGAGGGCGTGTAAGCATGTCCGCTTTACTCGTTCTCATGGTCATCTGCGTATTTGGCGCCCTGATGATCGGCTATCCGGTGGCCTTTACGCTTGCGGGCGTATCGCTGATCTTTGCCGCCATCGGCACCGCGCTTGGCCTGTTCGATGCCAGCCTGCTACCGGCCATCCCGAATCGAGTGTTCGGCATTATCAACAACCCGTTGCTGGTTGCTGTCCCCCTGTTCGTTCTGATGGGTGTCCTGCTTGAAAAGGCCAAGGTTGCCGAAGAACTGCTGGAAAACATGACGGCCCTGTTCGGGGCAAAACCCGGCGGGCTGGGATTCTCCGTCATCGTGGTCGGCGCCATCCTCGCGGCCAGCACGGGGATCGTCGGCGCCACCGTGGTGACCCTCGGCATGATCGCCCTGCCAGCCATGATCAAACGCGGCTATGACGTTCGATATGCCACAGGGACAGTCTGTGCGTCCGGCACGCTCGGCCAGATCATTCCGCCCTCGTTGATCCTGGTGCTGCTGGGCGATCAACTCAGCGCCGCCTACACCCAGGCCCAACTGCAACAAGGCATCTTTGCACCCAAAACCGTCAGTGTTGGCGATTTGTTCATCGGGGCATTGATCCCCGGATTACTCCTCGTGTCGGCCTACCTGCTCTATACGCTCTACCTAGCCTGGCGACATCCCGAGCGCGTCCCCGGACTCAGTGCCAGCGAGGTGCGTGACCGCCCCCATTGGAGTCGACTGCTGGCCGCCCTGCTTCCCGCATTGGGGCTGATTATGGCTGTCCTGGGTTCGATCATGGCCGGCATCGCCTCCCCGACGGAAGCCGCCGCTGTCGGCGCCGTTGGGGCACTGATGCTCACCATCATCAAACGCCGGATGACCTGGCCCCTGCTGCTGGAATCTGCCCGTTCCACCCTCCGCGTCACCGCCATGATCTTCATGATCTTCATCGGTGCCTCGATTTTCTCCCTGGTTTTTCGCGGTTTTGGCGGCGACAGTGCGATCTCTCACCTGCTGACCAGTCTGCCGGGCGGCGAATTCACGGCCCTGCTGGTCGTCATGCTGGTCATGTTTCTGCTCGGCTTCATCCTGGACTTCATCGAAATCACCTTTGTCGTCGTCCCGATCGTGGCCCCTGCACTGCTGATGCTCGGAGTCGATCCGGTCTGGCTGGGCATTCTGTTCGCACTCAATCTGCAAACGAGTTTTCTCACCCCGCCCTTCGGCTTCACCTTGTTCTATCTGCGCGGCGTGGCGCCGCCGGAAGTTCGAACCACCGACATGTATCGCGGCGTACTGCCTTTTATTGCCATCCAGCTGCTCGTGATCGCCCTGATTGCAGCATTCCCGACCCTTGCCACCGGGCTACCCCACTGGCTTCATGACTAGTCGAACGCCCGTTCCCCTGGCCGCCATCACGCTCACTGGGCGATCTGGCGTTCCGGTCGTCATCGATCCGCCCATTGCCCTGGCACCGATGGCGGGCGTTTCTGATCGGCCATTCCGGCAGCTCTGTCGCCAGATGGGCGCGGGGCTCGTCGTCACCGAGATGATGAGTGCCAAACCGGAGTTGATGGATACATCCAAAAGCCGTCTGCGACAAATCGACAGGACCGATCCGGAACCCCGGGCGGTGCAGTTGCTCGGCAATGAACCCGACGATCTGGCCGCAGCCGCCCGATTTGCCGTGTCGCAGGGGGCTCAAATGATCGATCTGAATCTCGGCTGCCCGGCAAAAAAAGTCTGTAAAAAGGCCGCGGGTTCCGCCTTGATGGCCGATCCGGACACGGTGGCCCGCCTGCTGGATGCGCTGGTGGCCGCAGTCGACTGCCCGGTTAGCCTGAAAATGCGCACCGGTCCGGATCATGGCCAGCGTAATGCCGTGGAAATCGCCCGCATCGCCGAAAATGCGGGCTTATCCCTGCTGAGTATTCACGGTCGAACCCGTGCCGATCGGTATGAAGGCGATGCCGAATACGACACGATTGCAGCCGTCGTGGACGCCGTCTCGATCCCGGTTCTGGCCAATGGGGATATCACCTCGCCGGAGAAGGCACGCGCCGTTCTGGCGCACACGGGCGCGGCGGGAATCATGATCGGCCGGGGCGCCTTCGGCCGTCCCTGGCTGTTTTCCGCTTTGCGTGCCGAACTCATGGAACACCGCAGCTACACCCCGCCCGACCAAGCCGAACGCTTCGCGATCGTGCGGGCGCAATTTGAAAAAATCTATCAACACTATGGTTCATCATTAGGAATTCGAATTACCCGAAAGCATCTGTGCTGGTATGCTGACTCACTTCACATTGACGACAAGGAACGTGCGGTGTTCAACCAGTTCGATCATCCCGACCAGCAACGTCAATGGCTGACCATCCAGGCAGCCGAAGCGGCCGTTTCGTCTTGTTCCCACCCAGCCTGATTAGAAAATTATGACAGCTGAACACGCCCTCGCCGATCAACCGCCCACCTATACCAATGGCCAACGTTACTGGCTGAGTGCCGATACGGAACAAGACCCCAGCCCACCCGCCGAAGTGCACAGCACAACGGACCTGTCTGCCGACAACCCCGTCCAGCAGGCCGTTCGCGCGGCACTTGAAGCCCTGTGGGAAACGCTCGAAGGGGATCAACCCAACAATCTGTACGATCTCGTGATCTCCCAGATCGAGCGCCCATTGCTGGAAACGGCCATGCTGCGCTGTGGGCAGAATCAATCCCGCGCAGCAGAATGCCTGGGCATCAACCGCAGCACATTGCGCAAAAAACTCCGTCAACACCAGTTACTTGATTCGAACGATTAGCCCACCAGCAGGCTAAATTGTCCGGGTCGATGTGTCCGAACAACAACGCATTTCATACGTCTCGCATTTGTCTCTTTTCAGCTTCTGAAAAACGCGGTATAAGGCTGCAAATTTTTAATTTGCGGAGAAGCCGAATGAGCACCGATGACGAACTGTCCGACCTCGACGAACAGTGGGATGAAGATGAGAATGAGGACAGCGCCGCCGATGCCGTCTCGCCCAGTGTCGTGGACAAAGTGAAGCCTGCTGCAGACAGCAAGGATTCACGGCGACGGCTGGAAGCACTGCTGGAGCAGCAGCGAATCAAACGCGAAATTGATGATGTGTTCTAGGGCGATGAAGGCGCGGGCAGGTTAAGGCAAGGCGGCCCGGATGATGTCGCCAGGCGCCTCATACGCCCCCTGGACAAGATCGGAAGATCAGGGGCGATCGATACTCAATCCACGACCGATCCCGTAATACTGCCAGCCCTGCTCGGCAAGGCGATGGGGATCATAGACATTCCGTCCATCGAAGATCGTTTTCTCACGCAAGGACTCCGCCATCAGGGCGAAATCCGGAGCGCGAAATGACTTCCACTCCGTACAGACGATCAAGGCATCCGCGCCCTTGAGCGCCGAATCCCGGGTACCGCACAACATCAGATCCGCCCGCTGACCATAGATACGCTGCGTCTCCTCCATCGCCTCGGGATCATAGGCCTGAACCCGCGCACCGGCTGCCCAGAGCGCCTCCATGACCACACGGGATGGTGCCGCACGCATGTCGTCGGTATTCGGCTTGAAGGCCAATCCCCACAAAGCGAAGGTTTTTCCCGCCAGCGCCGCTTGGCCACCATAATGCCGCTGAATCAGATCGATCAACCGCGACTTCTGGCGGTTATTCACCGCCTCGACGGCATTGAGCAGAACCGCGTCATAGCCCACTTCGCGGGCGGTACGGTGCAGTGCCTGCACGTCCTTCGGGAAACACGATCCACCATAGCCGCAGCCCGGATAGATGAAGTGGTAACCGATGCGCGGATCGGAGCCGATGCCGATCCGCACCTGTTCGATATCCGCGCCGAGGCGTTCGGCCAGATTCGCCAGTTCGTTCATGAAGCTGATCTTGGTCGCCAACATCGCATTGGCCGCATATTTGGTCAGTTCGGCCGAACGCAGATCCATCACGATGATCCGGTCGTGATTCCGATTGAACGGGGCGTACAGTTCGCGCATCAGGCGCTCGCTATGGGTGTCCGTGGTCCCCACGATGATCCGGTCGGGCTTCATGAAATCGTTGACGGCCGCCCCTTCCTTCAGAAACTCGGGGTTGGACACCACATCAAACGTCAGTGTTTGATCCCGAGCCGCCAATTGAGCCTGAATTTCGGCCCGAACCTGATCGCCCGTGCCCACAGGGACCGTGGATTTATTCACCACGATCTTGTCGGCAGTCATGTGCGTGCCGATCGAACGAGCCACCGCCCGAACATATTGCAGATCGGCCGAACCATCTTCATCCGGCGGCGTACCGACAGCAATGAACTGGATATCGCCGAACTGCACGCCTTCGGCCGCATCGGTCGTGAACGCCAAACGTCCGCTGGCGTAGTTCTCCCGAACGATAGCTTCCAGTCCGGGTTCGTAAATCGGAATGATGCCCTGCATGAGCCGCTCTACCTTGCTCTGGTCGACGTCCACACACAGGACGTTATGCCCGACTTCCGCCAGACAAGCCCCGGTAACAAGCCCGACATAGCCGGTGCCGAAAATCGTGATTTTCATGATGGGAAGATCCTGAAGAGATGAAAGGATTTATTCGGTAGAAACTGACTCAGTCCGACGCGGACGCCTCGGACAGTACGTCACGAACAAAGCGGTACAGCTCGCGATAGTAGCGGGGCGGCTTCTGCTCGACGCGCTCCTTGGCGACCTGTCGCAGCAACTGGCGCAGGGCCTGAACATCCGTGGACGGATAGTCGGCGACAAACGCGGTCACCTTATCCGCCCCCCCATCAAGCAACCGAGTGCGCCACTGCTCGCTTTCATGCATCAACCGCACGTTATGCGGCGCATCGGGATCGATGTGCGCCAACTGGTGCTCGATCTCGGCCACATCATGATGGCGCATCAGTTTCCCGATGTACTGGAAGTGCCGCTTGCGTGCCCCGTGGGCGGTAATCACGCGGGCTTCCCGCAAGGCAGACTGCAACGCATCCGACAGGGCGAAGGTATCCAATTGCGCATTATCGAGTTCGGCCAGGCGCTCACCCAAATCCTTGGCTGCGTGAGCCTCGCGCTTGCGTTCGGTCTTGCTGATTTCCTCGGCACCATCTTCCGACCGTGGCATCAGGTCATTGGGCCCATTTTCGGGGGATGTAAAAGAACGACGATCACTCATTCGACGGTTACCGATTTGGCGAGATTGCGGGGTTGATCGACGTCGGTGCCCTTCAGGACCGCGACGTGATAGGCCAGCAACTGCAAGGGAATATTAAAAATAATCGGGGCGGAAATGCGCCCGACATGCGAGGTGACCGGCAGCACATGCAGACGGTCTTCGCTGGAAAGTGCCGTGCGTTCATCCGCGAAGACAAACAATTCCGCGCCCCGTGCTGCAACCTCAGCCATGTTCGACTTGAGCTTTTCTAACAGGTCGTTTTGAGGTGCGATGGTAATAACAGGCATGTTTTCATCAATCAAAGCCAACGGGCCGTGCTTGAGCTCACCGGCCGGATAGCCTTCGGCATGAATATAACTGATTTCCTTCAGCTTCAGGGCGCCTTCCAGCGCGATGGGAAACATGACACCACGCCCGAGGAACAAGGCATGCTGCTTGTCCACCAGCCGCTCGGCCAGTTCGAGAATGGCCGCATCATGGGTCAGGGCGGCCTGGGCCAGCGCCGGTATTTTTTCCAGACCGGTCACAATGCGCCGCTCGATTTCTTCGGTCAGGCGACTTTGCACCCGGCCGATGGCCAACATCAGCAGCGCCAGGGAAACGAGCTGTGTTGAGAACGCCTTGGTCGAGGCCACCGAGATTTCGGGACCGGCATGGGTCATCAGTACCAGATCGGATTCGCGCACCAGAGACGATTCGGGCGCATTGCAGATGGCCAGGACGGGGATATCAGTATGGCGGGCACGCACCATCCGCAGCGCCGCCAGGGTATCGGCCGTTTCGCCCGACTGGGAGAGCATCACGAGCAGGGTGCCCTTGGATACCACGGGATTTCGGTAGTGAAACTCGGAGGACACCTCCACGGCTGTGGGCAAGCCGAGGATGTCCTCAAACCAGTAACGCGCCACCATGCCCGCATGGTAGCTGGTGCCGCAGGCAACAATCTGAACACGCTCCACGTGGGCAAATCGCGCCTCTGCGGTCACTCCGAAGGCGGCCGGCAAAACACGTCCTTCGCTGATACGGCCTTCCAGGGTGTCTGCAATCGCGCGTGGCTGCTCATGGATCTCCTTGAGCATGAAGTGCTTGAACCCACCCCGGTCAGCACTATCAGCGCTTTGCGTCGATTCGTGGATCGGCCGATCGACCACTTCACCGGTTCGATCGGTAATGACCCAGTGTTCGCGCCGCAGGATGGCCCGATCACCCTCAGCCAGGTAGATGAATCGCTGCGTCACCGGCAACAGGGCCAGCGCATCCGAAGCGGCAAACAGTTCGCCAATCCCGACGCCGATCACCAGAGGGCTACCCTGGCGCGCCACGAACAATTGATCGGACGCATCCGTCATCAGTATGGCTAGCGCAAAGGCTCCATTCAGACGATCCAGCGTCGCATGAAATGCCTGCTCCGGGGTCGACCCTTGCACCAATTTTTGATCCAGCAGATGAGCGATAACTTCGGTATCGGTATCCGAGGAAAACACCCGTCCCTGGGCCTGCAATTCGGCGCGAAGCGCGGCATGATTTTCGATGATGCCGTTATGAACGACCGCAACCCGACCGCCCGCAATATGAGGGTGGGCATTCCGTTCTGCCGGGACGCCATGCGTCGCCCAGCGGGTATGTGCGATACCGACAAGTCCAGGCAATCCCTGGGGCCCCATGCGTTCCGCCAGCGCATTCACCTTGCCGACAGCCCTGACACAGGCGAGTTCGGATTTGCCCTGCAAGACCGCCAAACCGGCCGAATCGTAACCCCGGTACTCCAAACGACGCAATCCTTCCAGCAGGACAGGCCACACCGGTCGTTGCGCGATAGCTGCCACAATGCCACACATAGAAATTTCCTTGAGAACGAACGTTAAAGAGTGCGCAGGACCCGTTCGGCCTGGGCGATGGTTTCGTCGATATCCGCATCCTGATGCGCCATCGAGACGAATCCGGCCTCATAGGCCGACGGGGCAAAATACACGCCCGCTTCCAGCATCCCGTGGAAGAATCGGTTGAAGGCCTGTGTGTCGCACTGGGTCGCCGCGTCATAGGACGTAACGACCGGCTGATCTGTGAAAAACAAACCGTACATGCCGCCCACCTGCTGCGTCATCAAAGGCACCCCGGCCGCTTTGGCGGCGGCAGTCAGCCCTGAGCACAATCGTGCGGTCCGCGCGGTCAACACGTCATGGAAGCCCGGTTCCTGCAGCAGTTGCAGGGTGACCAGACCGGCAGCCATGGCCACCGGATTGCCGGAAAGGGTGCCGGCCTGATAGACCGGTCCCAACGGAGAGATGTGGTTCATGATCTCCCGCTTGCCGCCAAAGGCGCCAACCGGCATACCGCCACCGATGATCTTGCCCAGCGTCGTCAGATCGGGCGTGATGCCGTACAGGGCCTGCGCCCCGCCCAGCGCCACGCGAAAACCGGTCATCACCTCATCGAGGATCAACACGGTGCCGTACTCGTCACAGACGGCGCGCAGCCCTTCCAGGAATCCGGGCACCGGCGGAATACAATTCATGTTGCCAGCAACCGGTTCGACGATGATCGCGGCAATTTCCTGCCCGATCTCGGCAAAGGTGGCTCGAACCTGCTCAATATCGTTATACGGCAGCGTGATGGTTAGCTCGGCCAGCGCCTTGGGGACGCCGGGCGAACTCGGCATCCCCAGGGTCAGTGCGCCCGAACCGGCCTTGACCAGCAACGAATCCGAGTGACCGTGATAATTCCCCTCGAACTTCACGATCCGGTCGCGACCGGTGTACCCGCGCGCCAAACGAATCGCGCTCATGGTCGCCTCGGTACCGGAGGACGTCATCCGCACCATCTCCATCGACGGCATGATCTGGCAGATCAGATCCGCCATGTGCGTCTCTGCCACCGTCGGCGCGCCGTAGGACAAGCCATTCAGGGCGGCGGCGCGAACTGCCTCGATCACCGCCGGATGCGCATGTCCCAGGATCATGGGCCCCCATGAACCCACATAATCGATATAGCGCTTGTCGCTCTCATCCCAGAAGTAGGCGCCCTGCGCCCGTTTCACGAACACGGGATCCCCACCCACTGATCGAAAGGCCCGAACCGGGGAATTGACGCCCCCCGGAATGTGTTGCTGGGCGTGTTCAAACAGGTCGTGATTACTGGACATGGGCGCTCTCTCGTTCTTCAAAATGGCAGAAATTGGGGCCAGTCGGCATGAAATTGGCAAGGATTATAACCGACCCCAACTCCGAACACCTTATGCGGACGTTCACGTACTGGAAGTGAGTGGCATTTGTGGATTGACCGGACGAATCAAGTCGCGCGATCAGCCCATGCGGGCGTGTGAAAATACCGAATGGAATCGGGCGGCAGCAGCCCGATGATCCGGTGCTTGGAACACTGCCGAGATCACCGCCAGCATATCGGCGCCAGCCGCCAGCACCATTGAAGCGTTTTCCGGCGTCAGCCCACCGATGGCGCAAATTGGCACCGTGAGTTCCGACCGGGCTTGCCGAAACAAATCAAGGGAAGCACGGGAGGCATCCGGCTTGATTCGACTGGGAAAAACGGCACCAAAGGCCACATAATCGGCACCGGCTCGAACTGCCTGGTGCGCCAAGGGCAGCTCGTTGTAACAGGAAGCGCCAATGATGACGTCCGGACCCAGGCGCTGTCGCGCCGCGACAATGGCCGCATCGTCCCGCCCAAGATGCACGCCATCGGCGCCTACCGCTTCGGCAAGGGTCACGTCATCATTGATCAGAAACAGGACGTGATGCTCGCCGCACAACGACCGCAAGGCACTGGCCTCGCTCAGGCGACGGGCCGAATCGTCTGTCTTGTCCCGATACTGCACCACACGGGCACCGCCCAGAATCGATTCGGCAACCGCCCGAAGGAGCGCATCGCCCCGCAACGTGGTTGTATCGGTGATCACATACAAGCCCGATAGCTTCCGCCGTAGAGGCATTGCGCGCCCGATCAGGCCAGGCGGTTTCATCTGTTCAGTCATCAATCCAAACCGACTCAGGCGCTCAGCTGATCTGCGGCCAGGCGGGCCGCACCCTGCAAAGCCAGATCGGGATCACTGACCATCCACACCGGAATCTGGCGCAGCAAATCGGCAAAACGGCCCTTGTCGACAAAGCCAGGCATGAATTCAGTCTGCATGAAGGGCAAAATGTGGCTGGCAATAGCCCCGGCCACAAACACGCCGCCAAATGGCAGGCTCTTGAGCGCCAGATTCCCGGCCTCAGCCCCATAAATCCGCGCAAACAGACGACAGGCAATTTCACTCAGGGCATCGCTGCCCGCGCAGGCTTGCTGCGTGATCACCACGCTGGGATCGTCCGCTTCGGCCAACCGGGCCACCATATGGGGCGTCTCCTCGGCCAGCCCTTCGGCACGGGCGAATTCATAGAGATAGAAAAAGCCCTTGCCGGAAAGAATCCGCTCATAACTGATATGGCCGTCCAGACGAGCACGCAGATACGACCAGAGCTGATCCTCCACCGCACTGTTCGGTGCAAAACTGCAATGACCGCCCTCGGTCGGCATGGGGTGATAACGCTGACCGTCGAAACAGAACACGGCCTCGCCCAGCCCGGTCCCGGCGGCAATGACGGCCACATGCCCGGCAGATGCCCGAACCATGGGTTCCGCCCAATGATTCAGGGTGATCCGATGTAGCGGCGTCGATGCGATTGCCGCCGTGCCACTGGCGACGAGATCGTTCGCAAACGTCACCGGAACACCGCCCAGATGGCGAGACAATGCGGTGCTGTCCAATTGCCAGGGTAGATTCGTGGCATGAACGCGCTGCGCCCCCGCCCCTCCCTGAATGGGGCCCGCGATACCGAAAGCTGCTGCCGTCAACTGGATGTGGTGATTCTTGGCCGCCGCATCCAGAAAGTTCTGCAACAACTGATCAAACTGCGTATGGGACGCACTGGCATAGCGCTGGTGATAGATGCGCTGGGTACCCGTGACATCATAGAGGGCCAGCAGGGTTTTGGTCCCCCCGATATCGCCTGCAAGAATCATGTGCCAACCTCCGACATCACGGCCATGGTGTGGGATTCGCCCTTGCCCAAAAGCGTTTCCAGTGCCTCGGTCACATAGTAAGCCACTTGGTGGGGCGGAAGCTGGTAGAACGCTGACCAGGCCTGATCCCGCACCTCGTCGTAACGGGCATGTCCATCCGCCTGGTCATGGCACCAGGCCAGACGCACCGCGTGACCGATCAGCACGTCCGTGATCAGGGCGTCCTGCACCTGAAGACTCGGATTTTTCTGGGTAAGCCGAATCAGGGCCTGCAATGCCTCGATCACCAATTGACGATACTCCGGCGCCACGATGCGGTTAAGCACGTGCTCAACGGCCAGGGCAAAATTCTTCTCGCCTGCCGTCGACTGGCTCCGGAACAACGAACTGTCGAGGGTATTGCGCGGGTTGTAGCGATCGCCGATCACCAGCGCAGGCGTATGCGCGAGCAATGCCCAGACCCCGCGATAGAAGGTATCGGGTAATCGCCCGATGGCCCCCTCGACACAGCGCCAGTGCAACCAGTCTTCTGCCGTCGACTCCGGGTCATCCTCCGCCCGGAACTCGATCGCATCCAGCGTGATCGTCTCGTCCACCAGACGCAGCGACTCCAATCGGGAAGGCCCGCCACGCCAGCTCAAGGCATCACGCAGCTTGCCACTGACCACACTGGGCGGCTGCTCCATCAACCAATCAAACGCCACGCTGGGCGCCACACCCGACTCGCGAGCCTGAAGCGCGATCAGGGTCTGAAGCAATGGACCAATCCGGAGGGTGATCACATCCTTGAACAGGGCCGGTTCCGAGCGAATCCAGCTGCCCAAATGGATGATCAGCTCCTGAGTCAGAATTCGCTCGCGCGAATCGTCGCCACAGAACTGGCGAATACGTTTCAGAATCTCAAGATTGGATAGCGGTTCGGAAATCAGCGCACGGCTGGTATAGGATCGGCCAACCGCCAGGCGCTTCTGCCGTACGATCAGATCCATCAGGGCGACGTCCAGATAGGCATCCACCTTGCCCAGCAACTCGGCGCTCCGCCGCATCACACCCCAGGCCCGCGCCCGTTGCGCCATGCGGAACAGGCCATCGATCAACTCACCCAGGGTGGTTTGTCGCCCCTCATCACCGGTGAACGGTGGCATATCGAGTCCGGGATAACGTCGGGCCAGCACACTCACGATCTCGAGCCGGTCGTAAATGGCCTCGGTCGCAAAAAACATCTGCAACAGATCGACATCGAGCATCTGGGCAAGTGTCTCTGCCTGCGGGCCTCGATCGAAGGCGGAATCGTCCAGCGTCAGTGCGTGCGCTTGGGGCCTGGGTGCCCATCCAGCCATGACGCCGGGCAAACGCACGCGTTGGCTGCGAGAAACCAGCGACTCGATCCGATCCATATGCACGGGAACGCCATCAACGACACCACGCGTCAGTTCATCACGTAGAAAGCTGAGCAACACGATAAAATCCGGGGCCGACAGCATCCACTCGCTGATCATGACCGTCAGAATGGGCCGCCCCGGCTGGCGCCAGTAGCGATGGAGATAACCGATCGTGGAACGCAGCTCCTGGACCAGCAGGGCCAGATCCTGGGTCAGGTAGAAATCGTCGGTATCGAAGAGCTGAGGCACGATCAACCACTGCTGGCCATCGACCTCGTAGACCTTGGCTGTACTCAAGCCCAACACCCGGCGCCGTGGTCGGCCTGACAACCCCAAATGGGGGTTGGCCCCGAGATCGACCAGATTTTCAACCAGGGCACGCACGGAACCGATTCGTACCCGCGACTGCCCGACCACAGAGTGTCGATCGGAACCCATGCCGACCAGTGCGGCCTCGACGGCAGCCGTCTCCGCGACCAAGGCAACAGAAACGGCCCGACATACCGTCTGCCCACTCAGTGGTCGGCGGCGATTGATCGGGTCGAGATCGTTGACATCGATCGCTTTGCAGAGCAGCAACCGCCCGACCACCCAGAGGCTCTGTGCCCAGACCAGCGGCTGATTTTCATTGGGTTCGCGGTCGGCACTGCCGGGGCTGACGCGCTCTTCATCAATCGCAGCCTCGGGAACAAAATACAGTTCCGGCAGCAAGTGCTGACCGCCCCGCTCCACGGCCAGATCCATCAGTTGGCGATTGATCCGTTCCGCGGCCTCGACATCGCCGTCAAACCAAGCGTTGATGAGCCGATAAGTGAAGAACAAGGGCCACTCGGACTCGATACCCGCAAATTGCTCCAGCTCCTCCGGCTCATAGTGCAGCTTGTTCTCGTCCTCCATCACGGTTTGATGGCCATCACGCAAAAAGCGCTTGCAGCCGAATCGCCCCGTCAATTTCTGCTTCAGCGCCTGGTCAACGGCCTCAACCATCGCCGGATCCCGCACCGCAAAGGCCGGGAAGCCGATCACAGAAAGCAATGCGGCATCCACTTCTTTCGAACCGGACTCTCGGGGCAGCAGAGCGGTCAAGGTCATTTCGGTTCGCGCGATGTCATCGGCGAGGACCAAAACACGACTCCCATCATCGCCATCGCCACCAAACAGATCGAACCCATCGACCGCCTGCAGGGCAGCCAGCACCATGCCCAGAGAACTGGCATTCAGTTCCCGCTGGCCATGATTGATCTTGTTGCCGCGCTCCCAGATGCCGTAGTCCGGCGTGGCATAGGCGCGAGAGAGATACCAGACCAGATTCTGGACGAAATCGACTTCATCACGACTGGCGATGATCCGCAAACCGCTCAGGGTCATTTGCACCAGCATCAAAACGAACAGCGAGGTGGCATCCAGCTGCAGGTGCCCCCACTCCGCATCACCGACAACAGCGAGCCCGGTCGCCGTGTCGTACTTGGCATGCAGGGCATCGATCGGCTGCTGGGTGCGTTTGAAGCGCTCGACCCGGTCCGACTGGCGCATCATCGCCGTGAGCAAACCACGCATATTCTTGACGGTGGCCTGCTCCAACTCGTAGGCGCGGGCATCGGCCGTATCCACCCGACGATAGGCCAGCCCCAGCGCCCAAGCGGAAAGAATGCTGTAGACATTATCGCGCACCCAAGCATCCGTGTAATCGCCATGGGCATTGATGGCCGTGCTGGCCGGTAACAAACCACTGATGGGATGCTGTCGGTCAAGGATATTAACGCGCACTTCATCAAACAACGCGTCAAGACGCGCGAGACGATCCGATCGAGCGGAATGTGAATTCATGCAGAATTTCCCTGCGCAGCTGAAACTGAAGAGCCGGTCAATGCCGGGTGCTATCGGGCGCTTTCACCGAAGTGTCTAGCAATATCTGCTCCACATCAACCGCATCGAAGTTATAACGATGACCGCAAAACTCGCAGCGAACCGAAACATGCGCTGGCACCTCCGAATCCCGCAACGCGGCCTCAAGCTCGGTTCGTCCCAAGGAGCGTAGCATCTGGCTCACGCCGACGCGCGAACAGCCGCAATGAAAATCGATCGGCCGGATATCACTGAAACCCAGAGCCTCCTGATGAAACAGACGATGCAGCAATACAGGCACCGGGGTCGTCTGCAACTCCAGCCTACCAGCCTGTGTATCAAGCGTATCCATCAGGATCGATAAATGTGCAAACTCATCGCTGGCTGCCGCCTGGCGCACCATTGGCGTGCCCCCTTCGCCCGGAATCTGCTGGATCAGCATACCGACGGAATGCTGATCATCCGCCGCCAATTCGAGGCGGGTCGGCAACTGTTCGGATTGGCGGAAATACCCTTCCAGCGCCTCGGCAATCCGATCGCCTTCAATCGGAACCAGCGACTGGTAACGCACACCTTCGGTCGGCTCAATCGTCAGAGCCAACACACCATGGCCCAGCAGCGCCTGAATCGACTGATCGAGTTCATCCGTCTGCAACGCATCGCCCCACTGGGCAGTAACCCGATAGGTCAGATCCGAACGCGCCTGCACCACCAGAAGCGATATCGGCCCTTCACCGCGGAACTGGAGAATGAGCCGTCCGTCGAACTTCAGGGTAGCCACCATCACCAGAGCCGCAGCCACGCATTGGCCCAACAACTGCGCCACCGCAGGGGGGTAGTCATGATGCTCACCGGCGGTCTGCCAGCTGTGATCGACACTGACGGCCACACCCCGCACGTGCCCCGAACCGAAAGCGAACCGATAAAGCTGATCAGTATCCGGCAGATCCGTAGCTGAGTACGCCTCGCTCATGCCTGATCTCCCGGCGGCCCAAGTCGGGCCTGCAAAATTTCGTTCAACTGCTGGGGATTGGCCTTGCCGCCTGCGGCCTTCATCGCCTGACCGACAAAGAAACCGAACAATTTGTCCTTGCCCGACCGGTATTCCGCCACCTTGTCCGGATTTTTGGCCAGGATGGCATCCACCAGCGCCTCGATGGCCGAGCTGTCCGTGATCTGTTTCAGGCCACGCGCATCGATGATGGCATCCGCTTCGCCCTCACCCGCCCACATCGCCTCGAACACCTCGCGGGCCAGCTTGTTCGACAGCGTGTTGTCGACAATGCGCACCAGAAGCTGTGCCAGCGACGACGCGGTCACCGGGCTGTCGCCAATGGCCAGACCGGTCTTGTTGAGTTGGGCCGCGATGGCGCCCGTGACCCAATTGGCGCACAGCTTTGCATCAGCCACCTGATCCGGCAACCGGTCGGCCAGCGCCCCCAGTGTCTGCTCGAAATAGACAGCTGTTTCCTTGCTACTGGTCAGCACCGCCGCGTCGTAAGGGGTCAGACCATATTCGCTCTGATAGCGTCGCGCCTTCGCATCCGGCAGTTCCGGAAGGCTATCCCGCCAGATCGCCAGCGTAGCCGGTTCGATGACGACGGGCAGGAGATCCGGATCGGGGAAATAACGGTAATCGTCTGCCGCTTCCTTGGTGCGCATCATCCGGGTCTCGTCCTTGTCGGGATCGTAGAGTCGGGTCTGTTGCTGCACCGTACCGCCATCCTCGATCAACTCGATCTGCCGTTCGATTTCAAACAGGATCGCCCGCTCCAGGAAACGGAATGAATTGACGTTCTTGACCTCGGTACGCGTGCCCAGGCTCGTTTGCCCCTTGGGACGCACCGACACGTTGGCATCCACCCGGAACGAACCTTCCTGCATGTTGCCGTCGCAGATGCCGAGGTACTGCACGATGGCGTGAACCTTGCGCGCATAGGCCACCGCCTCCGCCGCCGAACTCATGTCCGGCTCGGACACGATCTCGATCAACGGCGTACCGGCCCGATTCAGGTCGATCCCGGTCATACCCGCAAAATCCTCGTGCAGACTCTTGCCCGCATCCTCTTCCAGATGCGCGCGTGTCACCCGAACAGTTTTCTGCTCGGCCGTCTCGCCCTCCCCAAGCGTGATCACCACCTGACCGCCATTGACAATCGGCTGGGCCAGCTGGCTGATCTGGTACCCCTTGGGCAGATCGGGATAGAAGTAATTCTTGCGATCGAACGTCGATTCCAGGGCCACTTCGGCGTCGATGGCCAGACCGAACAAAGCCGCCATGTGCACGGCTTCGGCATTCAATACCGGCAACACGCCCGGCAACCCGAGATCAACCGCACAGGCCTGCGCATTCGGTTCGGCGCCGAAGGTCGTGGCCGCCCCGGAAAAGATCTTCGACTTGGTGGCCAACTGGGCATGAATCTCCAGACCGATAACGGCCTCCCAACGTGAATGCGCACTCATAGGGAGCCCTCCTCATAAGCGGCAGGCACACGCAGATGCCAGTCGGTCTGTTGCTGATATTGGTGCGCGGTCGCCAACAGTCGCGCCTCGGTGAAGGGCGCGCCAATCAGTTGCATCCCGACCGGGCGCAAGCCGCTGAATCCTACGGGGATCGACATGCCCGGCAACCCGGCCAGATTGACGGGAATCGTATAGATATCTTCCAGGTACATGGTGGCAGGGTCACTCGCATGGGCACCCAGATCGAACGCCACGGTGGGCGCGACCGGACCGGCGATGACGTCGCACTGGGCAAACGCTGCAGCAAAGTTTTCGGCCACCTGCCGACGCGCGCGCTGCGCCCGACCGTAAAACGCATCGTAATAACCAGCGGACAGGGCGTAGGTGCCAATCAGAATGCGTCGCTTCACTTCGGCGCCAAAGCCTTCCGAGCGACTGCGTTCATACAGATCCATGAGATCGCGGGGCTCAGCGCAGCGATATCCGAAGCGAACGCCATCGAACCGCGACAGATTGGAAGATGCCTCGGCGGGCGCAATCAGGTAATAGGCCGCAAGCGCCAGCTCGGCATCCGGCAGGTCGATATCGACCCGAATTGCGCCCTGTTGCTCGAACACCCGCAAGGCATCCTCGATGCGGGCGGCAACGGTCGCATCCAGCCCGGCGGTGAACCACTGGCGCGGCACGCCGATCCGCACACCGGCCAAGGGTTGGTTCAGGTAGGCGGAATAATCCGGCACGGGCTGGGCAGCGCTGGTCGAATCGCGGGGATCATGACCGGCGATGACCTGCAATCCAATCGCGCAATCCGCCGCCGAGGCCGCCAGAACGCCGCCCTGATCCAGGCTCGATGCATAGGCAATCATGCCGTAGCGCGATACACGGCCGTAGGTCGGCTTGATCCCGGTCACGCCACAATAGGCTGCCGGCTGCCGGATCGAACCGCCGGTATCCGTACCCGTGGCCCAGGGCACCAACCGGGCCGCCACGGCCGCCGCCGAACCACCGGAGGAACCGCCGGGCACCGCCGTATGATCCCAGGGGTTTCTGACCGCACCGAAGGCACTGTTTTCATTGGACGAGCCCATGGCGAACTCATCCATATTGGTCTTGCCCAGCATGACGGCACCGGCGGCATTCAAACGCTGATGCACGGTGGCGTCATAAGGCGCCACCCATTCCCCCAGCATTTTGGACCCGCAGGTCGTCCGAACGCCCTGGGTACAGAAGATATCCTTATGGGCATAGGGGATACCCAGCAACGGGGCATTTTCACCGGCTGCGATGCGCACATCTGCCTGATCAGCCGCCAACAGGGCGGCTTCCGGCGTGCGGGAAATGAAACTATTGAGCACCCCATCATGGGTACCCATACGAGCCAGAAATGCCTCGGTCAATTCCCGGGCTGAAAATTCCCGGGTATCGAGGCCGGCACGCAATTCGGCCAGGGATTGTTTATATAACGACACGTCGATCTCTCTGCATGATGAATATAAGGTTCACGCTGAACCGAAAAGCCGACCCCTGGAGGACGGCCATCCGGCAAGAACCTGGGGGAAATCAGGACTCGATCACCTGCGGCACCAAAAAAAGCCCCTGCTCGACGGCGGGCGCACCGGCCTGCAAACGACCTCGATCATTCACCTCCGTCACGACATCCGGACGCAGCGGCTGCGTTTGATCCAGTGGGTGGGCCATGGGCGCCAGGTGATCCAGGCGAGGATCCTGCAACTGTTCGGCAAAGGCCAAAATGGCATTGAGATCCTGCAGCATCGCGGGGATCTGGGCCTCGTCAACCGCGATGCGTGACAAATGCGCCACATGTTTGAGTTGGGTGGAATTCAGCGACATGAAGCATTCCTGAAGAATTATATGGGTAACGGGTATCTTGCCCCGGTAAAGTCCAAGGCAGCGTCTGGCCGTATTTTAGCGCGAATCCCCATCACCATATACCCGATATTGCTCTCGGTAACGGGAAGTGACGCTTCGGAACGGCCAAGAATGCCGCAGAACGGCGCTGACCAGTGTTCGACCGTCGAACAAAACCCATTTTGAATATCCAGCTATTTCTGGCCATAGAAACCGCCAGCATGTGCGCCCACACACCAAATGCACCAAAAAAAAACATGAGTGCTTGCTGGAAAATAGACAGATTGGTATTGTGGGCGGTGTTTTATGCCGATGCTTAACGAGACAGTTGTTTCTTGATTCCGCGGTCGCTGTACACGGGGTCGGAAGTAACTGAACCACGAACGAAATCAGTGGAACTTCGTACGCCATTCAGCCCCACATAATTTATAGTCATACCGGTATACCCCCATCATGTTTAAGCGTTTTCGTGGCATTTTCTCAACCGATCTTTCCATTGACCTGGGTACCGCCAACACCCTCATCTATGTGAGCGGGCGCGGCATCGTGCTGGACGAACCCTCGGTCGTTGCCTTAAGAAACGAAGGCGGCCACACATCGATTCAGGCTTATGGCCTGGAAGCCAAACAAATGGTGGGGCGCACACCCAAATCAATTCAGGCAGTCCGCCCGCTTCGCGATGGCGTGATCGCCGATTTCCACGTCACTGAAAAAATGCTGCAGCACTTCATCAAAAAAGTGCATGCAAACCACTGGTTCCGCCCCAGCCCCCGCGTGCTGGTTTGCGTGCCCGTCGGTGCGACCCAGGTTGAACGTCGAGCCATCCGCGAATCGGTATTGAGTGCAGGCGCACGCAAGGCCTTTATTATTGAAGAGCCGATGGCCGCTGCCATTGGCGCCGGCATCAACGTGGACGAACCGCGTGGCTCGATGGTCGTGGATATCGGTGGCGGGACCTCGGAAGTGGGGGTCATTTCGCTGGATGGCATCGTCTACTCCTCATCGGTGCGGATCGGCGGCGACAAGTTCGACGAAAGCATCATCGCCTACGTCCGCCGCCATTACGGCATCCTGATCGGCGAAGCCACGGCCGAGCGGATCAAGAAGGAAATCGGCTCAGCCTATCCGGGCAAGGAACTCCTGGAAATCGATGTCAAGGGTCGCAATCTGGCCGAAGGGGTTCCCCGCAGCTTCACCCTGAACAGCAACGAAATTCTCGAAGCCCTGCAGGAGCCTCTGTACGGTATCGTTCAGGCCATCCGCACTGCCCTGGAGCAGACACCACCAGAGCTGGGTTCCGATATTGCCGAGCGCGGCATCGTTTTGACCGGCGGCGGCGCGCTGCTCCGGGATATCGACACCCTGATCCGTGAGGAAACCGGCCTGCCAGTGATCATCGCCGACGACCCGCTGACCTGTGTGGCACGCGGCGGCGGCAAGGTTCTTGAACTGATCGATCAGCGCCATAGCGCCCTCTTCGCGACGGAATAACCGCCGACGGCGCCCTGATGTCCCTGTTCGAGTCCCACCGCCCCGGCATCACCAAGCTCTTGATCCTGGTATTGGCATCCCTGATGCTCATGGCACTCGACAGAGCTGGCAGCAATGTCGCCATACGCATCAACACGGGCCTCGGCAGCATTACCGATGGCATCTCCCGACTCACCCAAGCCCCCAGTCAGTGGGCCTCGGACATCACCCTGTTCTTCGAGAACAGATCCAGCCAGGTCGCCACCATTCACCGTCTTCAGGAAGAGAACCTGCTCATCAAGGGGCAGATGCAACAATTCTACGACCTCAAGCGGGAACTGGGCCACCTCAAAACACTTCTCCATGGCCAGACAACCGTCGTACCCAATGTCCTGCTCGCCCGCATGATCGCCATCAACGACGGTCCGGAACAGCGGAACTTCACGATCAACCAGGGCCTGAGCGATGGCGTCAGGCCCGGCCAGCCCGTCATTGATGGTCACGGTATCGTCGGACAGGTACTACGCAGCAGCCTGACCGGCGCTGTCGTCATTGAAGTCGTTTCGCGCAAACACAATCTCTCCGTCAGTCTCGGGGACACGGGTTTCATTGGCCTGCTACGCGGTACGGGGACGCGCGATGCACTCACCATGGACCGCATCCCGGATCGCTATTCGGTGAAGGTTGGCGACCTGCTGACCACCTCCGGGCTGGATGGTGTATTTCCGAAGGGCTACCCCGTCGCTCGGGTCAGTCAGATCCATGATGACCGGGGACAGGCATTCATCAATATCGTGGCGACACCGGTAGCCGACCTCGATCATCTGAGCGAAGTCCTGGTACTGACCGCCCCGCCGGATGCGCCACCGCCGCCGACACAAAAAACACAGCAGGCCAATACCGTCGACCAACCGGACAAGGCCATGATCAACGCTGGCAAGACGCCCCCGCCGGCCAATGAATCATTGTCCACACCGCCGGCTACCCAGCCCAAGAAGCCACTGTCGAAACGGGAGAAAGCCCATGCGCAGTGAGTGGCTTGCAATTCTTTTGACAACGATTCTCGCGCTTGTACTGACCTTGACGCCCTTCGGAGACTGGTACCAACAGCATGCGCCTCAGTGGCTGCTGCTGACCGTGCTTTACTGGTGCATTCACGCACCAGGCCGCGTGGGTCTCGTCTATGCATGGTTCATGGGATTGCTGCTGGATGTCGGCACCGTCGGTCTGCTTGGGGCCAATGCCCTGCTGTTCACCTTCGGCGCGGCACTGGTTCTGACATTGCGCCAGATGCTCTCTGCGGCCACCCCCATCCAGCAAGCCTTGTTCGTGGCCGGCCTCAGCACCATATACCTGCTGTTCTCTTTATGGATTCAGGGTGGAATCACCAGCAGTATGGCCTTGCTGGGTTATCTGAGCCGAGCACTGAGCAACCTGATTGCCTGGCCACTGATCACCTTGGTGTTTTATCTGATCAGGACTCGACTATCCCGCATTTGATGCGCATCGTCAGTCAGGCACATCCGGCTGCCCAGCCGACCTGATCCGAAATTCCGGATGATCAACCCCAGCTCTATGGCCAGAGAATACACAACCAGACCATGCCGGCCAGAACCAGCGTGGTGAACACAGCGGCAGATCCCATGTCCTTGGCTCTGCCCGAGAGTTTGTGCAAATCGGTACCCACGCGGTCCACCGCATTTTCGATGCCGGTATTCAGGAGTTCGACGATCAATACCAGTAAAATCGCTCCCGCCAGCAATGCGCGCTCGACGCCATCGTGCCCCAGATAAAGTCCCAGCGGCACGGCCACCATGGCTAGCCAGAACTCCTGTCGAAAGGCTTCCTCTTTGCGATAGGCCGTACGAAAACCCTGCCAGGAGTATTTGGCGGCAAGAATGAAGCGCTTGAACCCCAGGTTATTGGAAGCCATCACGCCCCGCTGCCAGCATCTGCTGATAGGCATCGGCGGACATCCACTCATCCGGTGCCCCGTTCGGCTCGATCTTCAGTATCCAGCCCGAATCCAGCGGGTCATCGTTGATCAGTTCCGGTGAGTCCTCCAGTGTCTCGTTCACCGCGATCACGATGCCATCGACCGGCGAGATCACATCCGATGCTGCCTTAACAGATTCCAGAGTCACGCACGGTGATCCGAGTGCGACTTGAGCACCGACCCGAGGCAGCTGCACATAAACCACATCGCCCAGCAAGTCCTGCCCCTGCTCTGTGACGCCCAGCACAATGACAGAACCTTCCTGCCGGTACCACTCGTGGGTCTGCCCATAACGTCGGTCAGATCGCAATTCCATCAATAACTCCTTAAGTTCGGTATACCGTGCCCAATCGCAACAGAAAATATTTGCCAATTTTCGCACATCTTTGGGTGCTCATCGCGACTTGACCCGCAAACAATACGTTGGAACCCGTACGGAAATTCTCGAGCATGCGCCAAGATCTATAACGTCACCCAAGAGCAAAAACCCACGAAGCCTCCAGAATCGCCACAAACACCGTGGAATGGCCCCGCACTGTCTTTTACTTCGGATCGATCTGACGAACGCCCGCAGGCAATGGATCAAAACACAGTTTTGATAACAAAATCATGACTGCCCTCCCATGGCCACACACCAAAAGCGAAGAATTTTTCACGGCCATAAAAAAACCCTCTGGATCAGAGGGTGATGCATGGCCCGAAGTATCGCGGCGATGACCGAAACATGAACCGAATAGAAACCCCGAATTACTGAATCGAGAATTTCTTCAGGCGATAGAGAAACGTATCGCGAGACAAACTCAGCAACTTGGCAGCGCGACTCTTGTTGCCGCCCGTACGCGCCAGCGCCTGGCGCAACAGGTCGGACTCAACCGCTTCGAGGTCCACCCCATTTTCCGGCAAGTCAAACCGGCGTGCAGTATCGACCGCTTCGTCCACGCTTCTCAGGGAAAACGGCAGGTTCTCCACATCCACCACCTTGCCGGCATTCAGGATCACCAGGCGCTCAGCGAGATTGCGCAACTCGCGGATATTTCCCGGCCACGGATGCCGGCGCAAAACACCTCGGGCATTGGCGGTCAATCTCGGCGGCACCAGACCATAGCGCGTGCTCAATGCCTCGAAAAAGCGGGCCAGCAACCAGTCGATATCGCCCTGACGCGCGCGCAGCGGCGGCAGTTCGATCGGCACCACCTGCAATCGGTAATAAAGATCCGCCCGGAAGCGTTCCTGTGCGGCCAGTACGGATAAATCCCGATGGGTCGCCGCGATAATCCGCACATCGACCCGATGCAGGCGACTATCGCCCAGGCTCATGAACTCACCCGTTTCCAGGAATCGCAGCAGCTTTGCCTGAACCGGCAGACTCAATTCGCCGATTTCATCGAGAAAAAGCGTTCCGCCGTCAGCGGCACGAATCAAACCCGCATAATCGGTTTGTGCCCCCGTAAACGCACCACGCTTGTGCCCGAACAGCTGCGACTCAGCCAAGGCCTCGGTAAAGGTCGCACAGTTCACAGTGATAAACGGGGCATGTCGTCGACTGGAACCCTGATGCAAAGCCTGCGCAACCAGTTCCTTGCCCGTCCCTGACTCGCCCAGAATCAGGGTTGTGGCACCGGTTGCGGCAACGATCTGGACACTGCGCAGTACCGATTCAAGAATCGGAGACTGAGTCCATATCTGATCAAAAATATCGTGTTCTTGCATGGAATGAAGCCTGTTCCAATCAATAAAACCCGTCGCGATTATAACGCATCATTTTTTATCTCCAGAAAAATAATGCCGGTTAATCAAGCGCAAGTCATCAGATCACGTGGCGCCTGGCCCACTTTCCGCGCATGCCCCCCAAAGAAAAAACAAAAATTGCCATCCGATAAAATGGCCATCCCCTATCAAGCCGCGGTTACAGCCCTGCCGAATCATTCGCTGCGAAACCTGGTAGGGCAACGGATCTCCCCGCCAAAATCAGCGATTCATGCCCCAGGGAAGCCCCCGGCATATCCCGTCCCACGCAAGCTGGATCATAACCCCCAAGCACCAAATACAATGGCAACTTAATAACCAAGTAATTAAATCGAGTATTCCAGGTCGGCTTAGCTTCATGCCATAATCCAGTCGGCATTTACGCTCAACAATCCGTAAGAAAGGAACACACAATGTCCATGATCAAAGAGTTCAAGGAATTTGCCATGAAAGGCAATGTGATCGACATGGCCGTCGGCATCATCATTGGTGCCGCCTTCGGGAAGATTGTTTCTTCCCTGGTGAGTGACGTCGTGATGCCTCCGATCGGCTTTTTGATTGGCGGCGTGGATTTCCGCAACCTGTCCATCGTGCTGCAGGCCGCCCACGATAAAGTGCCCGAGGTCGCCATTCGTTACGGTCAATTCATTCAGACCACACTGGACTTCCTGATCGTCGCGCTGGCAATTTTCATGGCACTCAAGGTCATCAACAAACTCAAGAAACCAGAGCCCGAAGCAACACCTGCAGAACCGGCCGCTCCGCCCGCTGATGTGCAACTGCTGACCGAAATCCGTGATCTACTCAAGGATCGCGGCGCTTCCTGAGACACGCCACCACCGCTGTAAAGCCCACCGCCGGGAGACCCTACGGTGGGCTTTTTATTTAAGGCGCCGGAGTTGGCCAGCGCTGATCGATTACATCGATCTCCGCCAGCACATCCGGCGTCAGAGTGACGTCCGCGGCTTCGATATTCTCCGCCAGCTGACCCAGATTGGTCGCCCCGATGATCACTGAGGTCGTGAACGGCTTTTGCCGGGTAAAGGCAATCGCCATTTGGGCGGGCGATAGTCCGTTCTGTTTCGCCAGATCCACATAGGCACGGGTGGCCTCGGCGACATTCGGTTTGGCATACCGCTGACCAAAACCTGTGAACTCGGTCAAACGCCCCGCAGCCTGGGGATTGGTCAGATACTTTCCGGTCAGAAGACCGAAAGCCAAGGGACTGTAAGGCAGCAAGCCGATCTTGAGTTGCGCGCTGACTTCCGCCAGCCCACCGGTCTCGAAGGTTCGGTTCATCAGGTGATAGGCATTCTGAACGCTCACGACCCGCGGCAGGCCATGATCATCAGCAGCCTGCGCGAACGCCATGACCCCATAGGGAGTTTCGTTCGACAGCCCGATCGCCCGAACCTTGCCGGCCTGTACGAGTTCGCCCAGCGCACGCAACTGATACTCGATGGATTCGGCTGCATGCTGCTGGGCCGAATCGTAATACCGCTCCCCGAACATCGGCACATACCGCTCCGGCCAATGAATCTGATACAAATCCACATAATCCGTCTGCAGGCGGCGCAGGCTACTATCAATCGCTTCTCTGATTTGAGATGCATTGATCTGCGGCCCGCCCCGTATCCATTTCATCCCACGGGAAGGACCGGCGATCTTGGTCGCTACCACGACGGAATCCCGCCGCTGTCGGGCCAGCCAGCTGCCGATATAGGATTCCGTCCGCCCCTGGGTCTCTGCTTTCGGCGGCACCGGATACATTTCCGCCGCATCGATGAAATTCACCCCATGCGCCACGGCGTAATCGAGCTGCATGTGCGCGTCCGCTTCGGTATTCTGCTGCCCGAAGGTCATGGTGCCCAGACAGATCGAACTCACGGCAATCCCGCTATCGCCCAACAAACGCATTTCCATCACTGTTATTCTCCTCAAACAAAGATAAATCCCATTTTCACGGTGTCATCGACCGCGCATCACCACAAGTCTTGAGCGGCCTCGGCACGACCCAAAGCCGAATCAGGGAGTTTATTGGTTATCATGCGAACGATAACTATAGCAATCAATCCGAATTCTTTTAGGAAGCCATCGTGAACCAGAACCCGTCCAGCCAGATTTGCGTGACGCACCAGGCCTTGATTGCCGCCATGGTCGAGGCCCTGGACGAAAACAGCAACGAGGAAACAGCTCGGCAACTCATCACACAGTATCGGGAGGATGGCTGGATAAATCTGGCCAACCAACTCGAAAACTGGCTGCATGGCGCTGAACCCTCAACCGCCGCACTCGATGAAGAAGATCAACAAATCCTGGAGGGTATCCGGCACGCGCAGGCAGATCCGGCCTGGCTGTCAACGCTCGCCGGACAAGCCCGGATCGAGGCTGCCGAGAGCCTCGCCCGGCTAATTGTTTCCGCCACCTGGGGTGATCCGGCCGCATTGGAACTCCTGTCGAACCTGCGCGAGGCCGCGACGGAAGACGGGATCGAGGGATCGCTCGCACACGCATTCATCGCCATGGTCGAAGGGGAGCGTGATATTGGCCAACTCACCCAGCGGTATCCCGGCGCAGAATCCACCTTGCTGCGCGCCATCATGGAACGGGTGTGCAGTCTGGAAGACGAATAACAGGATGATGAAAATTGGATGCCGGGCGCGTTGCAAAGCGTACGTGCGCTGACTAGGCTTGTACCACACCATCACCGGAAGACTTCTCTCATGGGTGAACACCCCCTGACCGCACAGCATGCCGACCTGTCTCAACGGGCCGTGGTCGATACGACAACCCTGCCCTGGGTGGCGTCCCCCGAACCCACTGTTCAACGCAAATTGATCGAACGAGCGGGCGGCGACGGCACGCGCGCCACCAGTCTGGTCCGGTTTGCGCCAGGCGCCCGGTTTCCCGAGCACATCCACCATGGCGGTGAGGAGTTTCTGGTGCTGGAAGGCAGTTTTTGCGACGAAACTGGCTGCTTTCCCGCCGGCAGTTACGTGCGCAATCCCCCCGGGTCGCGCCATGCGCCTTCGGCACCGGAGGGCTGCGTCATCTTTGTGAAGTTGCACCACCTGCCCGACGAGGAAACCGAACATATCGTCGTCAACACCCATGAAGCACCTTGGCTGCCGGGGATGGTTGATGGCCTGGACGTCATGCCGCTCGGCAGCTTCGAAGGCGAGCACACCGCCCTGGTTCGCTGGCAGCCCAATACGCATTTCCAACCCCATCACCATTTTGGCGGGGAAGAAATTTTCGTGCTGGACGGCGTATTTTCTGACGAACAGGGCGATTACCCCGCCGGTTCGTGGTTACGCAGTCCGCATTGGAGTCGACACACCCCATTCACCCGGACGGGATGCACCATCTGGGTAAAAACCGGCCATCTACCCATTCCCGAAGGCTGGTGAATCCACGCTTTCTCGCCTCTTTGATAGATACTTAACCTGGAATTGATCTCATGAACGTTACCGATGCCATTCGCAGCCGCCGCTCCGTCAAATATTTCGACCCCGATTTCAAACTGACTCAAGCGGAACGGGATGAACTGCTCAACCTCGCCCTGCAATCGCCGACTGCCTTCAATCTGCAGCACTGGCGCTTTGTGGTTGTCGACGATCCGGCCCAGCGGCAGGCCATTCGCCAGGTGGCCTGGGATCAGTCCCAGGTGACGGATGCCTCGCTGCTCATCATCCTGTGCGCCGACATGGCAAGCTGGGAGAAAAACGCGGCGCGTGTCTGGCAAAATGCCCCCGATGTGGTCCGGGAGATGATGGTTCCCGCCATCGACGCCTATTATCGGGGCAAGCCTCAGGTACAACGGGACGAAGCCATGCGCAGTTGCGGCATTGTCGGCCAGACGCTGATGCTCGCCGCTCGGGAAAAGGGTCTGGACAGCTGCCCGATGGACGGCTTCGATTTTGAAGCCGTCGGTAAACTGATCAACCTGCCGGACGACCACGTCATCGCCTTCATGCTGGCCATCGGCAAGAAAACGCAGGATGTCTGGCCGAAACCTGGTCAACTCGCTCTCGATGAAGTGATGATCCCCAACCAGTTCGCTCGATAAAGACGACCACCGGGGCGGTACCCGAAGTTCTCCTCCCGCCCGCTCTGTTCGACCCAACCTCTCTCCAAGTTGGTCGGCAACGCATAAGGCCCGCGAGGGCTGACGACCATCCGTAGCAACCCACAACCGTTATTTAGAACCGTCATCCAAAAATCCAAAGCGCGTGTTAGTCTTAGGCATGCTATGCCAAACACAGCGCAATCTAGTGATCGCGCGCGCGGTGGAATGGCTGCCAACGAATGTAACGAGGAACGCGACCTCTGATGGATGCCTACCGCAGTAAAATCGACTTCTCTCGGAACATCTGGCTGACTTTCGGCCTGTTCTGTGTCCTGGCTGTCGCTTTTGTTGTTTACGCCAAGGCCGTAGAGAATATCGGCCAAGCCAACGATCTCAGACTGCACTCCATCCTGCTCGGCAGCGAACTGCGCGAAGCCTCCAACGATCTGACCCGAACAGCACGTTCCTATATCGCGACGGGCAACCCCGTGTTCAAACATTGCCATCAGGCCATCCAGGCCATGTTGGCCAATCAGGCACCTTTTGCCGAGCAGTATGAAAGTCCCTGCTGGAGTCTGAGCCACGAACTGCGGCCCTCTTCTCAGGAGACCAAAGCCCAGCACACACGCACACTCGCCGAGCAAATTCAAACAGCCCGCTTTACGCGGGCAGAACAAGGCCTGCTCGAGAAAGCACTCGTACAAATCCACGCTCTCAACAAACGGGATAGCGCAGCGATTCAGCGGATCGATTCGGCGA
>DATKTJ010000063.1:0-5752 GCA_035531235.1 Halothiobacillus sp.
CCAAAAGCCCGTCGACTATAGGCAAATGGCCCACCGGCGTGGGGAATGGCTGTCGTCAGTTCGGTAAAGCTGAAAATGAAGCTGACATACATCACGGCGACCAGCAGCGTGGTGATCAGGAAGCCCAACGTGCCGGCAACCCCCCATCCATAGCTCCAGCCAAAATATTCGCCCGAAATGACGAGACCGACGGCAATGCCCCAGAGATGCAGGGGACCCAACGAGGCTTTTAGTTGTGTGCTCATGATCTTGTTTTTCCTGATCTATTGTTGAGTTTCTCAGGTTGGTTTGAGCATTTAACGTGCCATATCATCCCCGCCCGGTGCGGGCGTTTCCCGAGAACCGCAAAGCGTTGGGCGCGATTGTTGTTCCGTCTACTAAATAGTTTGTATGTAATTAGATATTCGGGGCTGTTGGTATGTTAACTTTCGATCAAGTTCTTGAGGGCGGCTGCTCCTTCTGCGCGCAAATTAGGTGCCGCACGCACTCAAGCGGTGCGCGGAATATGTGCTTTTGAGTCATCTTTCTCATCCTTTCCTGAGCGCAGTGCAACATCACGTATCAGCTGGTTTTCGAGGTGGCGTGATACGGGCTTGAGGGGATGAGAGAATGGTAGAGACGAAGTGGGTAGGGGGGAATTTAACCCTGACCCTAATTTACTAATGGGTTCAGAGTCATTGATCCATCCATAATGATCCTCCTTTTGCAGGTGGAATCGGGTTGGCTTGTCTTTCAAACCCCATTGGTGGACCTGAGCCTAGTTGGCAAATGCCACCTACCGGATTAGTGATTTTCCATGACTTCTTGAAGGATGTCGGGATGTTTCTCGGCAATTCTGACCAGGGTCATTGCTGCCTTGGAGGGGGTGCGACGGCCTTGTTCCCAGCCTTCCAGCGTCCGTTTGGACACACCGAGCAGTTCGGCAAACTGCATCTGTGTGAGGTTGGCGCGTGTGCGTGCCTCTGCAACAAGGGAGACTGCCACTTGGGTTTTGCGCGCCGCCTTGGCGGTGTTCATCTGCCGAACCGAGTCGAGCAGGTCTTCCTGAAATTGTTTCATTTCATTGTCCACGTTCCACCTCCTGCTTTAGTTTGGCCAGAAATTCCGCCGGCAAGTTATCGAATTTGGTTTTCGTGTAGGCGATGAGCAGCCAAACCATGCTGCCGGCTTGGTAAAAGTAGATGACTCTTTCTCCGCCACGCTTTCCCATGTCGGCTCGTGACCATCGTACCTTTCGGCAACCACCTGATCCGGGGATCACGTCGCCGGCCAATGGGTTCGCCGCGATCCATAAGATGAATTCGCTACGCTCTTCATCGGACCAGATTTCCTTGGCGTAGCGGACGAAGACTTCCGTTTCTGCGACCGTATACATGCTGCCATTGTACGCCAAAGACGTATGTCGGCAAGAGCTGTGTCTAAATAGGCTATGTCCCATGATGCTCGTGTATTCCTGATCGCCTGATGCTCTTGTGTTGCTTGTTCATGGAACCTCGTGCTCATTCAGGCGTCTTCTTGAGGCGTGATACCCGCTTTCGCAGCCTGCGACGGGTTCAAAATGACAGAGGCCCCCTGTGAATACGTTCAAGAAAACCTGGTTCAGAGACACCAGCGAGCCCGATCTGTTTATCAACGAGCATGCCGTGCGCATTCGTGCCGGTCTCCTGCTGTTCATCCCGCTCTTTATGGTGCTGACGCTGTTCTATGTGTTCTATACCTCGCCGTGGATTGTCGATCCGTCCACGGTGAAGGAGACGTTCGGTATGACGGCGGGTTACCACCTCATTTATGCGGGGCACATGGAGCGGCGCATCATCGAGTACACCCCGCAGACCTGGGTGTTGATTTATGCCATGTTCGACCTGTTTGCCGGGATGACCGCCTGGACGGCGCGGTTTTCGCCGACGATCCAGTTGGCGGCTTTTCTGGCCCGGAACAAGACGCCGGAGTGGAAGCCGCTGGGACCGAAGCGTTTTGCCTGGGGGCTGGGCCTGTTTCTGGCGGGGTTTTGTCTGGTGTTCTTCAACCCGAGCGTGTTCGCGCAAGGGGTTAATACGGTGTTTGCGCACGACATTCTGCCGACTTCGGTCAATTACATTCCCTACCAGATTCCCGTGGTGCTGGTCTGGGTGTGCCTGGCGATGATCTGGATGGAGGCGGTCATGGGCTTCTGCCTGGGGTGCAAACTCCATTCCCTGTTGGTTCGGCTGCATGTGCTCAAGGAGCCGTGCTATGCCTGCAACAATATCGATTGGGACGCCATCGCCAACAAGAGACAGGGCTGATTGGGGTCACCGGATCGTTGGCGGCGCGTCAATCGGGACTCGACGTCGAATGGTGGTTGCCCCTTCCTGATCGCTCAAGCCAATGTACGTATCCGCATCCAGCCCATGTTGGGGTGCGCAAGCTTACCCCAACCTACAGAAACCCGTGGTCATTGGGCTCAGGTTGAATCTCTCTTGTCACCGGTCCCTCAAAATACATAAAACCTCAAGCCAAAGCCCTTGTTCGCATGGGCATCATGGCGAAGGTAACGCCCACCAGTACGATTAATCCGCCGGTGATTTGGGCTACGGTGGGCGCGATGCCTAGCGCGCCAGTCACCCCCATGGCGAAGACCGGTACAAGGTTCAGGAATAGGGCGGCGCGGCCCGCGCCGAGGTTGCGCACGCCCATCCCCCAGAATAGATAGGCCAGGATGGTGCCGCCGAGGGTCATCACGATCAGGGCGACGCCCGCGTGTGTGCCGGGCAGGGTGAAGATTTCCCCGCTCGCCAGGGCCATGACCGTGAGGATTAGTGCGCCCATCACCATCATCCATGCCGTGTTGCCCATGGGGGCTTCCTTGGGCATGAAGCGCTTGGTGGCAATATTGAATAGCGCCCAGTTGAGGTTGGCGAACAGCATCAGCACGTCGCCGTGGTTCAAGTCCAACTGTGTCAGCCGGGTGAGATCGCCGCCGGTGATCACCACGGAGACACCAAGCAGGGCAATGGGGATGGCGATGATCTGGCGCGGGGTGGCCCGTTCACGCAACAGCAGCGCAGCCAGCAGGGTGGTGAGCAGCGGGTTGGTGGCCATGATCAGCGCGCCGTTGTCCGCGGAGGTTAGCTGCATGGCGTGGAAGAAGAACCAGTTGAAGCCGACGATGCCGAGCGCGCCGAGCAACAGATGCACGGGGGCGTGTTGGCGCAATAGCTTGAATAGTTGATCGCCACGATATCCGGCAATCGCCAGCATGATGCCTGCTGCCAGAATGAAGCGCAGGGCCGCGGCCCACAGCGGTGGTAGGTCGGCCAGCACCGGCCCGGCCAGGGCGAAGTTGACGCCCCAGAAGAATACCGAGATGGTCAGCATCATGAACACGAGGTTGACGGGCATGGCATACCTGCTTAGATTTACTAAATGGATAGCGACTATATCCAGCCGGAAAAACCGCCACAAACGATACTTCGTTGCGCATTGTTTAAGATTTTCTTATGTCTAGAAGATTGCCCCCACTCACGGCCCTGCGGGCCTTTGAGGCCGTTGCCCGCCATCGCTCCATGGCTCGGGCGGCCGAGGAACTGCACGTCACCCCGGCGGCGGTGAGTCAGCAGATTCGCCAATTGGAAGACCTGTTCGGTCAGCCGCTGTTCCGGCGTGGCAAGCAAATTACCCTCACCGAATCGGCCGAGGCCGCGCTGCCGTTGTTGTCTGATGCCTTCGATCGGCTGGAACAGGCAGCCGCCCGGATGAGTTCGGATCGGGAGAACGGCCCGTTGGTGGTGTCCAGTCCGCCCGCGTTTGCCGCCCGCTGGCTGATGGCGCGGCTGGAGGACTTTCAGAACCGCCACCCGGAGATTGAGCTGCGCCTGTCGGCCACCCGGCGATTGGTGGATTTCGACCTGGAGGACGTTGATTGCGCGATCCGTTTCGGCGACGGGCAGTATCCGGATTTGCAGGTTGACCTCCTGATCCCCGAAACCTTCATCCCGGTCGCTTCGCCGACGGTTGCAGCGGATATTTTCTCCATCGAGGACATTGCCCGCAAGCCGCTGCTGAACGATGAATGGCATACCGAGCATCTGTTGTTTCCAGATTGGAAAAGTTGGCTGACCGCACAAGGGGTGTCGCTCGACACCCCGCTACGCGTGAAGCACTTCGGTGAGAGCAACCTCACTATTCAGGCGGCAGTATCCGGCCTCGGGGTTGCGCTGGCCTGGCGCAGTCTAGTCGAAGATGACTTGAAGACCGGGAGACTGGTCCATCTGTTGAACCAGCATATTGACACCCCGTCAGCCTATTATTTGGTGACGCCGTCCAACCGCCTGACGATGCCCAAGGTTGCGGTATTCCGCCGCTGGCTGCTCGAGATGGCGGCCAATCCCAAACGGGACTCATAATCTGCCGAGACCTATTTTATCCTTTTTGAGGGATATTGTTGCTTATATCCCTTCTAGGGGGTAAATTCGGGTATATCCATTAATCGGGATAATATAGAGTCCGGGATAAATCGCCCCCTAGGAGAAACCGACCATGCGCATCACGTCACCTGCCATGCTGGCACAGGCGCTTCGGGCTGCACGAAAGCGTCACGATCTGACGCAATCCGCCGCTGCTAGCACCGTCGGCATCAAGCAGGCCACGGTTTCGGCCTTCGAAAATAATCCGGACAAGGCCCGGCTGGAGACCCTGTTCAAGCTGCTGGCGTCGCTGGATATGGAGTTGCATCTGGCCGATCGGGGCGAGAAAACCGATGCGGGCCAGAACTGGGATCAGGAGTGGTAAGTGTGGATCGGATGATCGTAGCGCTCAACGGCATTGAGGTCGGTTCGCTCGAACGCCACCGATCCGGTGCCATGAGCTTCCGATATCTTTCTGACTGGCTGGTGCGGCCTGGGGCGCGTCCCTTATCTCTGTCGCTGCCGCTTTCCGAGCAGCACTATCAGGGGGAACGGGTCTACAATTTCTTCGATAACCTGCTCCCCGACAGTATCGCCATTCGCACCCGCATCCAGGCGAGATTCAATACCGCTACCAGCCAGCCATTCGACCTGCTGTCAAGTATCGGCCGGGACTGTGTCGGGGCCATCCAATTGTATCCGGATGGCCCCGATGGCGTGGAGATTCCACCGGTTGATCGGATCACCGCCACGCCAGTCGATGATCTGACCATCGCCGGGATCCTGGCCGGGTACGAGCACGCACCCTTGGGCTTGGGCGGGGACGATGAGGATTTTCGTATTTCCCTGGCGGGCGCCCAGGAAAAAACCGCCCTGCTGTGGTACGAGGGCGGCTGGCAGCGGCCGCATGGCAGTACGCCCACCAGCCACATCTTTAAGCTGCCGATCGGGCGCATTCAGCACAATGGTATCGACCTGAGTGAAAGTGTCGAGAATGAATGGCTCTGTCAACGCATCGTCCAGGCATTCGGTCTGCCCGTCGCCCCTACCGAGTTGGGGCAATTCGGTGATCAGCGGGTATTGATCGTGACGCGATTCGACCGTCGCTGGTCCCGGGACGGCCGCTGGCTCATGCGCCTGCCGCAGGAGGATTTTTGCCAGGCACTCGGCATCGCGCCCGCATTGAAATACGAATCTGACGGTGGCCCCGGCATCGCTGAGGGTATGCAACTCCTGCTGGGCTCGCAAACACCTTTGCAGGACAGGGCGCATTTTTTTCGGGCGCAAATCCTGTTTTGGATGCTGGCCGCCATCGACGGTCATGCTAAGAATTTCAGTATTTTTCTGGAGCCCGACAGCGCATTTCG